>NZ_CP090444.1:0-67991 GCF_021441945.1 Rhodococcus sp. DMF-1 | reverse complement strand
TGTCGTGGACGGTGCCGAGCTCGATGACGTCCTCGACGGCCCGGACCCAGGTGCCGGCCGGGTAGGCCACGAACTGGATGGTGGACGGGAACGCCAGGATGCCGCCGGCCACGCCGGGCAGTCCGGTGGCGGAGGTCTGCCAGTCCGAGACCCACTGGACGCGGGCCTTGCGGATCGCGAAGCAGCGGTCGATGTACGCGTCGTCGACCTGGTCGTGGTGCACACCGTCCCGGTTGGCGAGGTCCGCGCGGACGAGCGGCTTGCCCCACGTCGGCAGGACGAGCTCGACTGTGGTCGAGGACGGATGCGGTGCTTGCTGCGCACGTCCTCGATGGCGAGCTCCGCCGAGTTCAGCAGGGCGGGTGCGGCGCCGAGGGTGCCGGTGGTGGCGATGACCCGCGCGGCACCGGATCCGGCGACGACCTTGTTGATCGAGTACTTCGACACGCGGTGGGCGTGTGCCTTGAGGGCGAGCTTGATGTACTTCTCGACCTCCTCGGGGTGGCCCTTGGCCTGGAGGATGCCGGTGCGGATCGCCAGGCCGATCGCGTCGAGTCGCAGCTCGGCGAAGGTGGAGGCGACGGTGTAGAAGGGCTTGGTGGCGTCGGCGATGTTCTGCGCCTCGGTCTGGTCGAAGCCGACGGTGGAGGCGCCGATGGCTTCGGCGTACACCGCGGAGAAGTCCGGTTCGACGGGGAACTTCACGCCGCCGCGGGCGACACCGATCTCCGGCAGGTCGAGCAGGTCGGCGGCGTCGTCGACGTCGAGGTAGTCGTAGATGACCTCGCTGATGGCGGACCAGCCGGCGCCGGGCGAGGGAGCCGCCGTCGAGGCGGGTTTCGTCGGCGGCGTGGGAGAGGACGTCCTCGATGTTCTGTTCGGTGGCGCGCAGTTCGTCGGGGATCTCGCGGGAGATGGAGGCGAAGGTCATGCCGATGGCGCCGTCGAGGTGGGCCTTGGCGATGCCGCCGCCGGAGCGGAAGCTGCCGGACATCTGGTCGATGGAGCGGGCGACGGTGGCGATGTCGACGAGGCCGTCCTGGTGGAGCGGGGCGTTGGGGTTCATGCGGAACCCGAGTTCGCGGCTCGGCTGGGGGCGACGTCGGCGGGGTTGTGGCCGGCGGCGGCTCCGGCTCCGGCGAAGGAGCGACGCTGCGGGGTGTTGGCGGCAGCCACGAGGGCTCGGCGGGAGCAGGGTGGTGGATTCGGCGGGGGCCGGGTCTGCGGGTGCGGGCTCGGCGGCCGGCTGGGTCTGCTCGGCGGCGGGCTCGACCGGTGCAGCCTCCGGCTCGGGGGCGGCCTCCGGTTCGGGGGCGGGTGCGAGGCGGGCGGCGAGATCTGCGGCGGCGGCGACACGTTCGGCTTCGTCCTGCTGCACCTGCGCGGCGGCGGTCTCAACCTGCTCGACGGCCTCGGCGAGGGTGGTCAGGTCGGTGAGCTGCTCGGCGGTGGGGTTCGCGCCGTGGGCGTCGTAGAGCGCGGAGAAGGCGCTGCGGGCCTGGGCGGCGAGGTCGGTGAGCTCGGCGTGGCTGGTGGGCAGCGTGTCGGGCAGGGTGAAGTCCATGATCGCGGTCCCCTCTCAGGACTCGACAGGTGTTCGTGTGGTCGTGAGAGATCCCGGCCCGCAGCCAGACGGCGTCTCTATGGGCGCGGACGGTAGGACATGGGGTGCACATGGTGGAGCCCCGAACCGGATGGGGTTGGTTCGGGGCTCCAGGGGGCGACGCTACTCGGGTCGGGCAGGCGCGCTGCTGCAGCCGGGAAGGCACGGGCGTGAACCGGCCAAGCGGCCTTTGCGCAGATTCTTGTCGGGTCGCCCGCTGCGCTTTGACCCACCCGGCGGCGCCGCTGGTCATTCGGTGAGGAGGCGGATGGTGCCGCCACCGAAGCCGGTGCGGGCGGCGCGGGCTTCGGTCTCGGACAGGTAGATCCGCTTCTCTCCGGTGGGGGTGGTGAGTTCGTACTTGACGTTGGCGTTCTTGCGGCAGCCGCATCCCATGACGAGTGCTCCTATCGGGTGAGGTGGGCGATGTGGACGAGGAGGAAGCGGATCCACCAGCGCAGTGCCATGTCGTTCCTCCCTGGGGTGGTTATTCGGCGGCGGCGATCTTGAGCAGGTCGAGGACCAGCTGGGCGGTGTCGATGCCGAACCACACGAGTCCGCGAATCATGCGTCTTCCTTGATGAGGCCGAGCAGCTTCCCGATGAAGACCTTCTCCGACGCCATCTCACGGAAGCAGGACTGGTAGTACTCGGGCGTCAGGCCGTTGCCGACAGGGCCGTCCCACGGGAAGGCACCCGACCTGTTCGCGATCTGTCGGGCGACGGACTCGGTGTCGTACGGGCCGGACAACTGGAGGATGATCGCCACCTCCGCTGTGAGCGCAAGGTCGAGTTGTGTCGCGCTGATCTGTGGGTGCATCGACTGGTATGCGCTGTGTGCCACCGTCAGATCGATGCCGCGCGCGGTGATGACCTGCCGAGCTTCGGCGATGGCGGTCAGCACCGGGGAGGTCACGACACGACTCCTTCGGCGGCGAGGTACGCGAGGGCGTTGCACCGCTCGTCCTTGTACCCGGACCAGTGATCGAGCCCGTCCGGCAGCTGCACCGTCACCACAGGTGTCGCCGAATACCCCATGCCGCGCAGCGTCTGTGCGGCAGCGGGGTCGGTGGTGACGTCGACCTCGGTGTAGGGGACGCCGAGGCGGTCGAGGTGGCGTTTGGTTGCGCGGCACGGCATGCATGCCGGCGACGAGTAGACGGTGACCGCAGACTCGGGCATCAGGCGCCGGCCTGGGTCTGGCGGGCGACGGCGGCGTTGGCCCACATCATCGTCTGCTCGAGATTGGTCAGCGCCAGCGACTTCTCCCGCCCGCCCGGCAGCAGCTCGTCGAGGAAGTGGGCCAGGGCCTTGCAGCCCTCGCGGACCTTCTCGTGCTCGGCGGCACGGTCGGGGTGCTGGCGGGGTGGAAGCTGAAGCGGTGGTCGATGTCCGCGGTGCTGCGCTGGTCGGCGTGGCTCACGGCTACTCCTTCGTCGGGGTGAGGCGAGCGGCCAATGCTGCTGCGCGCGAGGCACGATCGGCTCCAAGGCGCTGGGCCAATCCTGCTGCCGTGCTGCTGCGTTGCTCGCTGGCGCGATACTCACGCACCGCGGTGACAGCGGCCTGCTCGGCGATCTGCTCGACCGACAACTCCCCCACCCGCGCCTCCGGTTCGGGGACGGGGAGGGCGCCGGCGGCGACGAGCGCCACCTCCCGGCCGGCCTCGTCCCGCACCCCACGCACGATCGGGAACCCCGGTGTATTCACCGACAGGGCGGCGACGAGCTCGAGGTTGCCGCCGACCTTGCGCCAATCCCCCGACAGCGGAGACGAGGCGCCTTCGCGGATCTGCGCTTCGGTGGCGTCGGGGTGCACGACCCCGGCGACCCAGATGCCGAACTCGTCCTCGCCGGCGCGGACGTACGCCCAGGCGGCGCCGCAGTTGTCGTAGTGCGCGAGCGCGGCCTGCACGCCGGCGCGGGTGTGGGCGTGGCCGCCGCCGACGGTGAGCTTGCCGACCGGCAACGCTCCGGCGGTGGTGTCGACCTCGGAGACGTGGAAGAACGCGTACTCGGTCCGGGAGCGGGGCGGGAGGATGCAGGCGTCGCGGACGGCGAGGTGGCAGGTGTTGAACCCGGCGAGGTGCCCGAACACCCGTCCGTCCGGGGTGACGGTGAGCGGGGTCAGCTCGGTCAGTGCCGGGTCGTCGAAGGCGGCGGCGTCGGGCAGCCACTGCGGGCCGGCGGCGGAGGCGAGCAGTTCCGCCGGTCCACCGTCGACGATCAGGTCCCCATCGGTGAGGTCGGTGAGCCAGATCTTCGATTCGGCAAATGCAGGTTTTCCGACGAGGGTGGCGCCGTGGAAGGTGGTGGCGCGGATGGTGAACAAGGTGGGGATCTCGAGTCCTTGTTCGGCGGCGGAGCGCAGCACCTGGTCGGGAATGGGCTGGCCGTCGCGGTCGGTGATGGACCATTCCATCTCGGCCATGTCCAGGCTGGGGGCGATGACCCCGTCGGCCACGAGCTGCATGGCGGTGCGCACGGCGTCCTGGTTCTCGTCGGTGTCGGCGTTGAAGAACTCGCCGTGTCCGACGATCACCCCGTCGGCGACCGAGGCGGAGAGGATGCGGCCGACGATGACGGCGGTCATGTGGCCGTTGTCGAGGGCGTGCTGGAACCACAGCGGCCGCGGGAAGGGCCGCCAGGTGTAGTCGCCGTCGGGGGCGAAGATCCGGTCGTCGGCGGTGGGTGTGCCGATGGGGGCGAGGATCGCGGACCACTGCTGTCGCATGCTGTTTCCTCCCGTGCTGCGGATGCCGACAACCCGTTGTCGCGGTCGCGGTCTCGGACGATGCCTTCTTGTTCGCGGCGCCGGCGGATGACTTCGTGGGGGTCGCGGCGGGTGCCGTCGGAGCGTTCGCGTTCGGTCTGCCGATCGGATTCGTCCGGCAGGGGGTCGGTGGCGGGGACGATCATCATCGAGCAGCGGCAGTTGACGCGGTTGCGGGCGGAGCCGCGGCCCGGGTGTGCCAGGTCTTCGCCGCCGACGCGGAAGTCTTGGTGCAGGGGGCGGCGTTGGCCGTCGGCGGCGAGGTGCCAGGGGCGGGTGCGGTCGTCGGCGGTGGCCAGCCACACCTTCTCGAGCGGTTCGCCGAAGATCTGTTCTTCGTCGTAGGCGGCGTCGAGGGCGGCGGCGTTGTACGCGTCCGTCGATTCGGTGCGGGCGATGCGCAGGGCGCGGCGGTTCCACCGTTCGAAGCCGCCCTCGGATTCGATGTCGAGGAACGCGCCGATGCGGTCGCGCATGTCGGCGGGGATTCTCCGTTGGCGATGCCGCGGTCGATTTCGAGGGTGATGGCGCGGAACACGTCGTCGGGCAGATTGGAGGTGCGGTTGGCGACGGTGTCGAGGTGTGCGCGTTGTCGGGCGCGGTTGTCCGGGTCGAACAGGATGATCGGCTCGTCCCCGCCGTGGTCGCCGTCGTCGCCGGGGTCGGTGGTGGGCGGGTCCTGGTCGATGCTGCCGGGCGCTGTCGGCGGGGTGCGGTCGACGCGGACGGTGCCGCCACCGCGCGGGGTGGACGGTGCTGGTCTGGTTTCGGCGGGGCGCGGCTGTGCCGGTTCGGGGACGCGGATGGGTCCGCCGGTGCGGGAACCACCGGTGGGCGCAGGCTGCGGCGCGGGTCCGGCCGGCACGAGGCCGGCGCGGCGGCGGGGGCGGGGATGTTCGGGGAGTTCGACGCGGCGACCGCCGGGCAGCAGCACCACCGTGCGGGTGCGGGGCCGGGTCGAGTGGGTGCGGCGGAAGCGGCGGCCGCGGCGACGCCAGATCCGCGGCAGCCGCGCGTTCCACAGTTCGGCGATCTGCACGAGCAGATAGGCGGCGAGGATGTTGCCCCAGATCGGTTCGGTCTCGACGACCGCGGCCGGGTCCGGTGGCGGGACCTGCCCCACCGGCTGCTCAGCCGGGGGTGGGGGCTGGGTGGGGTCCTGCTCCCCCGCCGCCACCAGTCCGGTGGGTTCGTGCAGGACGGCGGCGCGGACGACGGGCAGCCACAGGCGCAGCGCCTCGAGCACCGCGGCGTGCAGCTGCTCCTCCCACGCTCTGATCTCCGCCTCCATCGCCTGCTGTTCAGACACCGGTGGCCTCCCGGTACTCGCCGGTGGACAGGGCGTGGATGGCGGCGGACTCGACCGCGGCCCGGAACCGGGCGGGCTCGACTCGGGCGGTGGCGTAGTCCGAGGGGTAGACGGCGGCATCCCAGCCGTCGATCAGGGTCGCGGCCCGCGCCCGATCTACGGGGTCGACGTGCCGGAAGGTCTCGGCGATGGGGATGTCGGCGAGCTGGGTGTGCAGGGCCCGGGTTCGCAGGCGTTTGCCGGCGAGTTCGAGGGCGCGGCGCACGCACAGGTCCGCCATGAGCCGCGCCGCGGCACCGGTGTCCGATGCGGTCGGCGTGGTGTCGCGTTCGGTGCCGCGGCTGCCGGGGATGGCGCGCACCGGCGGTGCCGCTTCGACCCCGGGCGTCGGGCCGCCGCCCGCGGGCGCCCCCGGGGCGGGGGTGGGGTGAGGCCGACGAGGTGGCCGATCTTGTCGATCAGCTCCGGGTGGCGGCCGAGCAGATCCCACGCCCACCGCTGCCGACCCTCGTCGGTGGTCATGTCGTAGGCGTCGTCCTCGTCGAACCCGATCTCGCGCCGGTAGGCCTCGCTGCTGATCGCGCCGGCACCGTGGGCGTCCTTGGCGTCGCCACTGCGATCCGGCCGGGCGGTCAGCGCGCTGGTGTCGAACCACAGCGTCACCCGCTCCGGATCCGGATGCCCGGAGGCTTTGAGCAGCGGCCGGAAGATGCCGTCGGTGAGGGCGTCGCAGATGACGGTGAGCAGCGGCGCGATGTGGTTGCGCACCGACGACTCCTCCGAGGCCCAGGCGGACCAGTGGTTGGAGTCGGCGTAGCCGAGCAGCACCTCTTGGGGGATGTCGAGTTCGAGGGACAGGCGGCGGATGCCGGCCTCCTCGACCTTGAGTTGGGTTTCGGCGAGGTCGTGACCGAACTCGAGGTGCTTGATGTCCTTGATGTGTTCGCCCTTGGCCTGCATCACCAGCGGGACGAGGGCGGCGGCGGAGCCGGGGTCGGAGATCGCGGTGCCGGCGACCTCGACGAGCTGCTCGACGACGTCGTTCGCGTCGACGGTCTGGGTGACCGGCGTGGGTGGGGTGGGGAGGTTGGGGGCGTCGGGGTCGGGGGTGCCGGTCGGGGGTTGCGCGACCGGCATGGAGATCTCCTGCGGCAGCACGAGGATGCCGCTGCCGGCGAGGCGGGACTTGGCGGTGGCGGAGATCGACTGGGAGATCAGCACGATGCGCCGCAGGATCGGCAACGCACCGCGGACGAGGGAGTCGGCTTCGTGGGCCTTGCGGGGGTGCGGGACGTGGATCCGGGTGAGGGTGTCCATATCCGGGTTCATGAGGTACTTGGTGTTGTCCTCGAGGATGAGCTCGACGACCTTGCCCTTGGTGGTGATCTCGTCGGCGGACAGCACGTGCCATTCCTCGAGGACGGTGCCGTCGGGGTGGGTGCGGTGGATGATCGCGATCCACCCTTCGCCGGGGACGGTGAGGAAGGTGGCGAGGCGGCCGAGGAGGGCGGCTTGTCCGGCGGGGCCGCCGGCGATGTCGCGGGCGAGTTCGATCGCGGCCTGGTCTTCGGTCTGTCCGATGGGTTTGCCGGTGACGGGATCGACGTCGGACGCGACGATCGAGCAGCGGGAGAGGCTGTTGCCGAGCCAGCGGGTGACGAACTTCAGTTCGCCGACCTGGTCGAACATGTCCCAGGCTTCGGATTGCCAGCCGCCGCTGCTCTTGGTCCCGAACTTAGGTTTCTTCGAGAGGTTGACGGGGGTGGCGGCAGCGACCAGCGACGCCGGCACCGGTGTGGTGTCGGCGGTCTGGGTGGTGGGGGTGATGCGGCGTCGGGTGATGCGGGCCACCGGCTACTCCGAATCTGCTCGTGCGAGAACACCGATGAGGTACGAGACGGTGAGAGTGAGGGCGGGGATGGCCCACCCCCGTTGAGGGGGAGGTGGTGGCGTAGGCCGGCGGCCCACCAGGTGAGTGGTGTGGCGAGGGCGGCGATCCACATGCCGGTGCACCAGGCGCAGTGCGCGAAGTATGCGGCGAGGGATTCCGGGCCGAAGCGTCGGACGATGAAGGCTCGGTAGGGTTCGCCGATCTTGTCGGTGGTCAGGACGCGGGTGAGGCGTGCTGCGGCGAGGGTGAGGAGCGCGACGATCCAGACGGCGGCCATGGCGGGCACCATAGGAATCGGGGTGCCCGAGCGGGTCAGTCTTCGGGTGGGAGGCTGACGGCGTAGAGGCAGATGCCGAGCAGGATCAGGACCGTCACGCCGAGGATGAGGGTGCCCATGAGTTCCGGGACGGTAGGGGCGGGGTGTGCCGGTCAGGCGCGTCCGCTGGTCGGTAGGGTCCGGCCGAGGAGTGCGGCTGCTCCCCCACGCCGCGCCCGACCCGCTCCGCTGGTGGCCGCGGCGCGTTGCGCCACCGATGTCGGGGAGGCGATCACGGTTTCGGCGCCGATCAGCTCGCACAGTCGGTTGTAGGCGTTGACCGCGGCGTCCATGCGGTCCGGGGAGTGTTGGCCTTGCTGCCAGTGCACGGCCTGCTTCTCGAGGACGGGCAGGGTGCCGGCGATGCGGAGTCGTCCGGTGGAGGCGGCTTGGCGGGCGCCGGTGGCGCGGGCGATCTTGTCGCCTTTCCAGCGTCCGGGGTGGATGCGCAGCGGCAGGTCGGTCTGGTCGGGGACGGTGATGCCGTCCAGCTCGTGCAGGAGCTGCGCGGCGTCGGTGGGGGTGGCGGGTCCGTCCTCCGCGGACGCCAGCACCGCGGCCGCACTCTCGGCGCCGTGGTTGCGGAGCAGGCGGGCCTGGTCGCGGATGTCGCGCCATGCCTGCTTGAGGACCCGCTCGTAGGTTTGCTCGGTGGTGTACGCCTCGAACAGCAGCTCCGTCGCCCCCGTCGACAGGGCGAGGAGGATGGCGCGGCGGGCCCACTGGTCGGACTGCATGCGGCCGGACCAGTCGTCGGTCCACACGACCCGCCCGTCGGCGGTTGCGGCCGCGGCGATCAGGCCGGCTTCGTCGCGGCGGCCGGTTTCGGCCGGGTCGATCGACACGATCCGCACCACCGCGGCGTCGACGGTGGGGATGCGGTAGCGGTCGAACCACTCCTGCGAGAACAAACCACCCCGGATGGAGTGGGGGCGCCTTGGTACAGCGCGGACCAGACGCGGGGGCCGACGGCGTCCTTGGTGCGTTCGAAGTCGGCCTGGGTGCGGCCGCGGGCGGACACCATCGCCACCCCCGGCGGCCGGCCCAACGCGTCCGGCACCCCGGCCTCGGAGATGGCGGGGATGTTCACCAGCCGCCACCTGCGCTCCCCTCCGGGAGCGGTTCGTCCTGGGCGAGGACGTGACCGGCGAGGTCCTCCTCGTGCCAGCGGGTCTGCACAATGATCACCGGGGCGCCAGGGGCGAGGCGCGTTTGGACGACAGCTTCCCACCAGTCGATGACCTTCTGCCGCTCCAGCGCCGAGTCGGCGGCCTGCATGTCTTTGAGGGGGTCGTCGATGATGACCATGTCGGCGGGTTGGCCGGTCATGGAGCCGCCGACGCCGCAGGAGTAGAGGCCGCCGCGGTGGCCGCGGAGTTTCCAGTTGCCGGCCGCACTCTTGTCTTCGGCGAGAGCGATGCCGAGTTTGTCGGGGAGGGGTAGGCCGGTGAGGGGGTCGTGGGCGTCGGAGCCGTGGTCACGGACCATGTTCCGGGCCGTGCGGGCGTGGGTGCGCGCGAGCGCATCCGAGTAGGAGGCGAGGACGATGCGCCGGTCCGGGTCCTGGACGAGGGCGCGGATGGTGCCCCACACCGAGACCCGGGTGGATTTGCCTTCCTGCGGTGGCACGGAGATCACCACGCGCGCATTCGGGGTCGACAGGGCCTGCTCGAGGGCAGCGTCGATGACGTCGAGCGCGGGGGTCTGGACGGTTTGGGGGTCGCAGTGGCGGGCGAGGGCGCCGGCGGTGTGGTGGGTGCGGGCGATGTCGCGGCGGGTGGCTTCTTGGCGGAGGCGGGTGAGGAGGGCGGCGCGTTGTTCATCGTTCCAGCCGTGGGTGTGCGCGTCGATCAGGGCGCGGGCGCGGGCTGGGTCGACAGGCACTTCGGTCTCCTCGGCGTGTGGTTGCACGCGACGATGACGGACCGCGGTGCATTCAAGTTCGCGTTGCAATCTGTGCGTGCTTCGGATTGTCTAGCCCCGTGAAACGGATCAGAGAACTGGCCGGTAAGGGCAGCGCAAAGCAATGGGCCTGGATTGCCTCAGCTTGTTTCGCGGTAGCCGCGGCTCTATTCCTCACCTATTTCTCTCTCAATGGCACCGCGGTAGGGGACTGGATCACTCGCGCAATCGCCGGAGCATCGGTCGTGGTGGCGCTGTTGTCTCGTCGACAATCAAAGAGGTCCGCCGATGCGGCAGAAAGGAACGCCGCTCTTGCGCATAACGAGGACATCCGCCGGCGCCACAAGTGGGCGTTGGAACCACATCCCGTCCCGTACCGCCACGTCCTACGAAACGTCGGAACCGTGACCGCTACCCACGTACGAATCCTGGACAACAATGGCGACTTCGCCCGTGCTGGGTTCACTCAGGCACAGGATCCGGTCACCATCGAGCCGGGACAATCTCGCGCAATCGACCTGCTTACCAAGTGGAGTACAGCCGGCACTCAGGTCACCATCGAGTGGATCCCAGAAGGTGAATCCGAGAAGCGAACGTGGACTGAAGTAATCCAACCTTCGGCGTCTGAGGCTGCTGATCGAGGAAGGACCAGAAAGACAAGGACGCTCGCCGAAACCGCCAGGATGACATAGACCGAGAGCACCGTCGAGAGATGCGCTCATTGCTCCTCCAGCTTGGTGATGCCTACGCGTCCTATCGCGCGGATCCAAATGCCCCAGGTAACCGTCTACGCGTCCAGTTGCTGACTGCGGCCCTGCCCCCATATTTCGCTCGCGAAATCGGTATGGAGGTGGACGTGGCACGAAACGTGTGGGGTCCGGATGAATACCCGTTTGACGGTCACCTTCATCCTGACGATCGACACCTTATCCAGGAGGTCATGCCCGAGTTGGAGCTGATCTGGAACATGCGCCAACTGGAGGGCACTCCCGTGTACGGTCCGACCGAGGCGCCGGGACCGAACGAGGAACCTCGGATCTGGTGGGCAATTCAGGGGTATGTGGATCGGGTGAAGGATCGAAAGTCTGGAACTCGTCACTTGCGGAGATCTCCGTATGACCAGAAGGCGCATGACGAGGCCATGGCGCACATCAAGAACGCTCAGGCGGCGTTCAAGCAAAGCGACGGGGCGTCGGTGGTTGATGAATCCACTTCGAACGACGGGCCTGGCGTGTAGCCCGCGGTCTTATCACAGCAGTCCGCGGCAGTCTCGGCACCAGTACGCCCCGGGCGCTGCCGGTTCTCCGCAGATCTTGCAGACGCGTGCCGGCGGTGTGGGTGGCTGCTCGACGCGGGCGGCCGGGACGAGGTCGGTGACGTGGTAGTTCGGGTTCACCACAGCGCCAGCTCCTCCGGTTGGGCCGGTGCCGGCGCGAGGAGCAGTTCGACGACGCGCTGCTTCTCGTCGCCGTCGGCGATGCGGGCGCGGCGGGCGTCGGCGCGGAGATCGTCGGGAAGCTGGCTGACCCAGTCGAGGATCTGTCGCCAGGTGAGGGTGACGGCGTGCTCCGGGTCGCGGAGGCTGCGCTGTTTCGTGTAGTCGCCGTGGGTGGTCATGGCGATGCCCCACCGGTAGGTGGAGCGCCACAATCCGGCGGCCCGCCACTGCTCGTCGATGGGTGTTCCGCCGCCGTGCATGTCGCGGATGTGCCCGCACCAGTAGCCGGGGTTGTCGGCGAGTCCGAGGATCTGCCAGTCTGCGAGTTCGGCGAGCAGTCGGAGCTGGTCGGCGTTCATGATGCGTCCTCCCATGATCCACTCGGCCCGTAGTCGCTCTCGTCGAGGCACCACCCCTGCTCTGTCTGTGGATTCCACACGCGGTCGTGACCACATCGGGTGCAGCGGCGCAGGACCAACCGGTACGGCCAGTTCGGGATGGCGACGCGACCTTCGGCGGTGACGCGTTCGGTGCGGACGCCGCAGTGCCAGCACATGTCCAAGGGAAGAGGCTCCGAGGTGCCGTCCATGTTGACTTGGCACATGAACGGGTCTGCCGTGAACTCGCCCCACTCGACGGGGTGACCGTCCCACGCAACAGGGAGACGGCGGGCGGTGGCGTTCACTGGTCACCATCCAGGGCGGCGCGCAGCTGGTCCGTGCCGACGGACGCGGGGAATGGGGTGCCGCCGAACTGGACACCACGCGATGGCGACTGTTCAGCATCGTCGATGAGCTTCTGGACGCGGGTGAGGGTCGCCTGTGCTCGCTCGAGGTCTTCGAGGTAGAGCAGGGCGCCGTAGTTGGCGAGTGATCGACCGAAGGACATACCGGCTCGTTGGCAGGCTTCGATGTTCTCGCGTGCGGCCTTCTCTGCCTGTTGGCATCGTCGGTTGAGTCGAGCGTTTGTCGCGCGCGCTTGGGCGAGCGCAGCCTCGACAGCCTTACGCTGCCGATTTTCGATGATCCAATCACCGCGGAAACGCTCGGATTCACATTCGGCATCGTCGAGGGCGGCGAGCAGTGCGGGCAGGTTGTTCCGCGCCCACACGATCAGCTCAGCGTCGGGACGTACCCGCCCAACCTGGGCGACAACCTCACTCATCCCGACCATGCGGCGATGAGACACCTCGTCACGCCCGTGCCGATCCGTGTCGAGGTTCCACGGTCCGGGTGTGGCGGACTCAAGCAGGCGCCGTCCTTCCGCGATCTGCTCGGGTGTCATCGGGACTCCTCCCCTGGTGCGACAGTCAGTGCGCGGCGCAGGCTCGCGCCGCGGTCGTCGGTCCACTGCTCGGCCAGCGCCAGGCCCTGCTCGACGAGAGCGGTCAGGCGGAGCACCTGGGTGCGCGCGGCAGCGAGGTCGGCGCGGACGTCGAGCAATGTGGCTTCGTCGGTGAGGGCGCGGGATTGCCAGCCGTGGCAGCGGAATTCTTCGGCGGCGAGTTTGCCGGCGAGGCGTTCGATGGTGGCCTCGGTGTGTTCGAGTTGCGCGGCGAGGCGGGTGGCGGTGGCGTGCGGGTCGGTGTGGAGGTTGCTCATCGGGTGACCGCCCATTGGAAGCCGCACACGCAGCGGTGTGCGGTGTGGTCGATCTGGTGGCCGGCGGGGCGTTGGCAGAGGCAGCGGTGGCCGGGGGTGGTGGGGTGTTGGCGGCTGCCTGGGCAATACGTGTAGGTGGTCATGGGTGGGTTCCTTCGATCGGGCAGCGGAGTTGGTGCTGGGCGAGGTCGTGCTGTGCGCGGAGGGCGGCGCAGCGCCAGTGCTGGAGGTCGCGTTCGAGGACTTCGACTCGGTCGGTGAGGCGGTGGTTGTCGGCGAGGACGCCGTCGAGTTGGTGGACGGTGGCGGCGATGCCGGTTTCGAGGCGCTCGACGAGTGGGGGTTCAGGGGCTGGCGACACGGAGGGCCTCCTCGACGCGGGTGGGATGGGCCACCCACCGGGCGAGGGTGCGAAGTGTCCGGTGGGTGGCTCGTGCGAGGGACCGTAATGGGTTGGGGTGCACTAGTGTCCGCAGCGTTCTGCGTGGCGTTCGAGGTCTTCGATGGCGTCGGTGCACCAGCTTGCGAGGAGGAGGATGGCGGTGGTGATGCCGGCGATGCTGGTGAGGGTGGCGGCGGTGTAGGTGGCGAGATGCTTCACGGCACTGAGGCCTTTCAGTTGGTGGGGATCTCAGGGAACAGCGGGTCCATCACGGCCTCGGCCTGCCGCGGACCCAACGACTTCTTGCGGTAGAACCGCACGATCAGCGGCCGCTGCGCCTGCGCATCCCGCAGGTGTGCCCGCAGCCGGCCGACCGTGGTGACGAGCTGGTCGACCTGCTTACGCAGCCGAGCGTTCTCGGCGGCGAGTTCGGAGTCACGCACCGCAGTCAGGTGCCCGACCCGGGCGCGGGTGGACTCCAGTGCGCGCACCCGGGTCTCGGCCTTCTCGGCGCGCACGATCATCACCGTCAGCGCCTCCGCCCGGATCCGCTTCACCAACCGACTCGAGCAGTGGAGGCGGTCGGCGATGACGTCGGCGGTCTCCCCAGCATCGTCAGTCGCGCGACGACGAAGCAGCGGTCCTCGTGGCTCATCGTTTTCGCGTCGAGGCGGCCGCACCGGGCGGCGTCGATCATCTGCTCGTCCGGCTCCCACCGAGCTCGGCGGCGTCGAGGAGGCTCACGCGCCCTCCCCGGTACCGTCGTCGGCATCCGCGCCGGCGTCGGCCTGCAGCGCGGACATGATCGCCGCGACCGTGCCGTCCAGATCGATGCTCGTCGAGCCGACGTCGACCTTCGTCGGCGCATCCAAACCGAGCAGCTTCGACCGCCGCTCGGAGATCCGCACGATCGCACCCACCGCCGACGCCACCGCGGACAGTCCGACGCCGGACTGCGACGGACGGAACTGCGCCAGATGCTGCAGTTGGATGCGGTGCGCTTCGTCCAGGCGATCGGACTCGACTGCTCGGTACTCCTCGACCGACTCGAACTCCGTCCGATCCAGCAGCCGCTTCGCCGCCCGGTACGCCCCCGACGCATCCGCATACCCGAGCTCCGCCGCGATCTCCGACCAGTACTTCCCGTCGCGCCGCAACGCCAACGCCCGACGCGCCTTCTCCGACGCGTCGAGGTTTTCCGGGTCCATCGGGCTGGTGCTACCCATGGTGGCCTCCTTGATTGACGAGCGGTGGATTGACAGCGGCGGCGAGACGTTTGGCCCTCGCGATGTCGTCGGCGAGCCCGTTGAACTTCGGGCGTAGCGCGTGCTCGATGTTCTCGATCTCCCGGCGTTGGGTCTGCGCTGCCTCACGGGTGGCGAGCACATCGACGACGGCGTCGGCGACCAGGCCCGGCTCGTGCCGGAACCAGATGCTCTCGTCGTTGCACCGCTGCGTGACCTCGTCGACGATCTCCTGCGCTCGGCGCAAGGCAGGCGACAGGCCACCGGCACCAGACGCCCGGAGCTCGCGGACGTTCTGCTTGAGGCTTTCGATCTTCCGCTGGTCGTACTGCGCTTCGGATTGCAGCTTGGTGACCCGCTCCTCGGCACGGAAGGCGGTCCAGCGGGCGAGCTTCGCCCACGCCGCCTCGGTACTGTGCGGGTTCAGCTCGGGCGCTGGCTTCAGGATCGTCATCGAGCGTGTGCGTCGGCCGGACGGTGGTGCCATGACGCCCCAGTGCGCGGGGATGTCGAGGCCGTCGATCAGTGCGGGGTCCGCGATGACGAGCCACCATTGCGTGCAGTACTTGGCCCAGTCGTCGTGCTTGATCGGCGTCGCCAGTTCGGCGAGGACGTCGGCGCGGGAGACCTTGATCTCGTGGCCGATGATCTTCTCCCCTGCTGTGCTCGACAGTGGGGCGACGATCAGGTCTGCCCGCCGGTCGGAGTGCGGTGCCTGGATCTCGGGAGCGAACAGCCAGCTCTTCGGTCGGTTGGGTGCGTTGTAGTGCTTGTCGAGCATGGCCAGCACGCTGCGGGCGTTGAGGGCAGTGGGCTGGCTCATGCTTGTGCTCCTTCGGTGGTGGTGATTTCGAGCCAGAGTTCGCCGGCGGCACCGCGGACGGCGGGATGGATGACGGGCATGGCTTTGGTCATCAGGTCGGGGGTGTCGTCGGTGACGAGGCCGTGATCGATGAGTCCGTCGAAGCAGGCCTTGGCGGTGGCGAGGAGGTTGTCGGCGTCGCGGCGGCGGTTGTCGCGGGGCCGGTAGTGCAGGGTGACGGTGGCGTGCGCGGCGCCGGTGGGCACGCGGGAGTGTTTGGCGAGGACCGCGGTGGTGTGGCGGATGTCGGCGGTGATGCGTGCCTTGGCGCGCCAGTGGTGCCGGTCGTTGAGGCTCAGCGGCGGCTTGGTCCAGGGGTGGTGACGATGTGGCTGGTCACAGGGCGTATCCCATCTGTCGGGCGCGGTGCTCGTAGAACTCGTCGCCGTTCATCCACGGCAGGTGTGTGTCGGCGGAGCCGTGGTGGAGGTAGCGGGGGAACATGCGTTCTTCGCGGCCGCCGCGCCACGTCGTCAGGTCCACCTGGGAGGGGTGCTGTTCCTGTTCGGTGCCGGTGGAGGGGCGGAGGCCGAGGCCGAATTCGGGCCAGCGTAGGAACAGGGAGGATCCGGTGGGTCGGAGCAGGCGTTGGGTGCCGGCTTGGCCGTGGGCGACGTGGGCTTCGCAGACGATGGCGAAGCCGTACTTCACGCGGAGCCGGTCGATGGTGTCGGTCAGTTCCTTCGCTGCCTGTTCGTCGCGGGTGTCGAGTTTGTGGAGGCGGTAGAGCGGGCCCATGGCGACGAACACGGGTTGGGTTGCGGCGATGGCGCGTTCGATGCGTTTGACGATGCGGGGGTCGTTGAGGGCGATGCCTTCGGGTCGGATGACGAAGCGGACCATGGTGGACCAGTCGGGGACGTCGACGTGGTGTTTGCGGCACAGGTTGGTGATGCGGTCGCGGATCATGCGGTAGCGGCGGCCGGTTTGGCGTTCGCTGTTCTCGGCGTCGATGACGAGGACCTGGTTGTGGTCGGTCATCGGTGAGCCGAGGAACGGGTGCAGGCCGGCGGCGATGGTCATGACCATCTGCGCGACGAGGATGGATTTTCCGGTGCCTTCGAAGCCGGTGAGGATGAGCCGGTCGGTGCGTTCGAACAGGTCGGGGATGAGCCAGTTGTGTTCGAACTTCTTGCCGAGCAGCTCGTCAAGGCTCATGGGGAGGTCGGCGGTGGTGGCGTCGGTGGTGGTATGGACGGCGGCGAGGTCGTCGTGGGCGCGGCCGATGGAGGCTTCGAGAAGTTCGGTGTCTTCGAGGTGGGCGGCTTCGGTGGCGGCTTCGATGAGGCGTTGGCCGGCGTCGGCGACCTGCCGGGCGGTGTGCAGGTTGCGGATGCGGTCGAGGTAGAAGCCGACGGCGTAGTCCTGGCCGCGGCCCATCATGTCGACGATCGCCTTGGAGACGGCGCGGGCCTGGAGGTCGTTGACAGCTTCCTGTGCGGCGCGGCGGGCGACGGTGGCGTGGTCGCGGGGCTCGCCGGCCTGGTGGCAGGCCAGGAGGGCGCTGTGGATCATCTGGTGCATCGGGATGGAGAACACCCCGGGGTCGAGGGCGGTGATGTGGCCGATGAGGTCGGGTTGGGCGAGGGCGGCGGCGAGGACGGTGGCCTCGGCGGAGGTGTCGGTCAGGGTCATGCGGTTCTCCACTTCGCGCGCAGGCGCCAGACGCGGCGCATGATCGAGAAGTTCGCTTCGATGCGGGCATCGAGGTAGGTCTGGCATTGGACGAGGCCGGTGTTCGGGTCGACCCACCACTGCTGCCCGCACGCGGTGCACACCATGTGCTCGTCGGGGCGGTGGGTGGCGTGCACCCAGTCGACGACGTCGGCGACGTCCTGCTCGTGCTCGGTGAGGGTGTGGGTCATCGCTCCACCAGCAGCCCGGTCTTGACGTCGCGGGGCGCGTCGGGGCGGGTGGTGAGCGCGGCCGGGCCGTGGCGGCGGAGGTAGCCGTCGAGGTACTGGCCGACGGTCTGCTTGGTGATGGGCTTGCCCATCTCGTACAGCGCGACGACGGTGTCCTCGACGGAGTCCGGATCGGCGACACGTTCGTTAATGGCCCACTTGACGATCTGCCTGACCGCGATGAAGTTGAACGCCTTGCCGCAGCGGACGTAGGCGGCGTCGGTGGTGACCTGCTCGAGCGCCTGCGGCTTGCTCGGGGCGGGCGGTTCGATCGCGGTATCGGGTTCGAACAGTGCGGCCGCGTCCGGCGAAGCCGGCGCACGGCTTTCTCTGTTCCCCTGTTCCCCTGTTCCCCTGTTCCAGGCGCTGGGGTCTCGCGAGACTGTCGCGAGGGTTTCGCGACAGTCTCGCCAATCTCAGCGTTGTCGCTGGTCGGGAGGGGTAGCGGGCCTTGTTGGGTTTGTCGATGCGCTGGTGCTTCTCCCAGTTGGTGATGTGGAGGTAGGCCTTGCCGTCGACGGTGTAGCGGGTGATTCGGCCGGCTTCGGAAAGGGTCTGCAACCCTCGCGAGACTCTCGCGAATGTCTCCTGAGGGTCTCGCTCGAGGTCTCCGGCGAACAGGTCGGCGGCGATGCTGGCGAGCTTGTCGAGTCCGACGCCGTTGTCGTCGACGTACGACCACAGGGCGATGAACAGGAACCGGGATTCCCAGTCGAGGGCGTCGATGTCGTCGGAGCGGTAGAACTCCGGCTTGATGCTGCGGATTCTCACTTGCACCCCTTCGACCGGTTGCACGACCTGCAGGCGAGGACGAGATTGCTGGCGGTGGACGTGCCGCCCTTGTACTCGGCTGTGACGTGGTCGAATTCAAGTCCGTCGACCACGGGCCACGACGGGCTGTTCAGGTGCCAGGCGATGGCGCCCGAGGCGCTGCAGTACGCGCACTGTGCGGGGACTGTGGTTCCCGGTGCTGCGCCGTAGCGGCGGCACACCTCGCGGCGCACTGCGCTGGGGATCCGGCCCTTCTTGTACTTCGTTGTGGTCATGATTACGCGTCACCGCCGGCGCGCTTGAGCATGGCGCGGACCGCGGCTTCGGACACGCCGAGGGCATCGCCGATCTGCTGGTTGGTGCAGCCGTACTGCCGGGCGAGCTGCATGTAGTGCACGCGGTGCAGCCGGTTCGTTTCCTGGCGCTGGCGCAGGACGTCGAGGATCTCCAGGGCCCGGTCCCGAAGCTCGCTGTTCGTGGTGGTGGTGTCGAGGTCGGTCACGCCGCACCTGCCGCAGTGCGGGTGGCGTCGGCCTGCTCGGCCTTCGCGAGGGCCATGCGCACACCGGATTCGGACAGGCCCAGGGCGGCGCCGACTTCGGTGCGGGTGGCTCCGGCTTCGAGGGCGGCGCGCATGACGTGGATGCGGTTGCGGCGGATGGTCTGCTCTTGGCGGCGCTGTGCGGCGACGGCGTCGAGGGCGCGGGTCTTGTGGTCGATCATCGGGACCCCTTCATCGGTGAAGTGTGTTGCGGCGCGCAGTCTCTGCTGCGCAATGTCTTGCGGAAGTTGTACGCGAGTGGGGTGCATGCATGCACGCGCCCGACCTGCATGCCACAGGTCGGGCGCGCAGCAGTGCGGGATCAGGTCGTGCTGGTCGATCGCATCGATCGATATCGCCTGGTCATGCGGCCGTGCTCCGATCGGTCTTGTCGCGTTCGCGGCGGGCCTTGTTGTCGTCGGACTTCCACTTCGAGCACGACGTACAGCGGCACCCGAACTTGCCGTAGGTGTGGCCGGTGCCGTGGGTCAGGTCCGGGTCCGGGTGGAAGGCGCGGCCGTCGACGAGGATCCGCTGCAGCAGGTACCGGGCCCTGGTCGCCGACGACGACTTCTTCCGGCGCGTCTCCTGATCCCACCGGCGGTACTCGGCGAGGTACTTCTGCAGCCGTGGCCGGTCGTAGCAGACTTCGCACAGTCCGTCGGCGCCGGACAGCACCCATCCGGAGTAGCCGAAGATGCGGGGTCCGATCATGCCGCCGCATCCGCGGCACGGCACCGGGTCCGGCGGGATGAGCGAGGCGGGGTTCGCTTTGCGCTGGGCGCGTTTGCGGTCCCGCAGGCATGCCCGGCACTCGCGGGCTGTGCCACCGTTGGATCGGCGGGTGATGCGGATGTTGTCGCCTTCGAGCTTGTGCAGGCCGGCGCGGCAGTAGTCCCGCGGCCGCGATGCCGCGCGCGGGCGGGGCCTGCTTCGCTGCGGCCGGGTCGCGCCGTCAGCGGGCGTGGGGGCGTCGAGCCGGGCGAGGATCGCTCGGGTGGATTCGGACAACTCCACAGGTCGCTGCACAGGCTGGGGAGTGAATCCCATGGCGCGCAGGCATGCCCGGCAGTCCCCGCAGTCACAGCTGCTCACTGGTCACCGTCCAACTCGATCCGGGCAGGGAAGCCATGCAGCGTGAGCGGCCGACCGTCGGCAAGTTCCTGCCGCCACTGGTAAACCCACTCGCCGAAGGAGTCGCCGGCGTCGCAGTCGCGCACGAGGTTCCCGGCGGCGCGGTCGGCGGCGGCCGGGTCGATGCGCTGCAGCACCGCGAGCAGGTAGATCGCGCTGTAGCCGTCGACGTTCATCCCGCAGTCGCGCCACAGCAGTTCGGTGTCGAGTCTCCTGCCGAGGTCCTTGTCGAGCTTGCTGACCTCGTCGACGAGAGATTTGCTGCTGTCGCGGATCTCGCTGTGACTGAGGGCGGCGTCGAGCCGCTGAGCGAGGGTGGAGGTCGCGGGGGTGGATTCGTCGCCGGCCCACTTCGGCCACGGCCAGCCGGTATCCGAAGTGTCGGTGAGGAGGCGCATGTAGGTTTCCCGGACCAGCTTGGCCTGTTCCGGTGTGGGCTTGGTGAGGGCGGCCCAGTCGATGGGCAGTTCCTCGAGCTCGGCGGCAGCCTTGCGCATGTCGATCCAGCTGTCGTTGCAGACGGTCAGGCCGGTGTGGATGTGAGTGAGATTGAGTCCGCCGCGCAGAGCCGGAGTTCCGTCGTCGTGGACCGAGGCGATGGGTGTGAGCGCGAAGTTCGGCGTGACCTGTTCACCAGTGACAGTGAACTTGCCGTGCCGGATAGTGCGGATCGTGACGGGGATGAGCGTCATCGGGTCTCCCTCAGGTATGCCTCGGCGAGGTGCGTGGAGCAGTAGCCACGACCGGCGTGGACCAACGTGCCGGGATGCTCGGCGATCGTGGTGCCTTTCGGACGGAACGGTGTGTGGCACCGCCGGCACCGGCCCGGTGCCTTTGGTAGCGGCGCGGCCCGCCGGTGATTCGGCGTCGCTCGCGCAGGATCTCCGCGTCGAGCAGATCGGAGAAGTCAGCCACGGTTGGCCTCCTCCATCTGCCGGTGCTCCTCGCAGGCCGCCGCCCACCGGCTGCCCTCCGCGTCGTCCTCCTCGATGTGCCAACCCTCAGCCGACGCCCGGTGCCGATCGCGCTTCTTCGGGAAGAACTCCTCGAATGCCTGCGCAGCCGACCCGCAGAACCGTTTCGTCATCACGCCGTCGATCTCCCCGTTCGGACCGACCAACAGCCAGTGATCCTTACGTCGACGCGCCTTCTGCTCACGCGCGTACTGCTCCTGGTGCTTTCGGACGGCCGCGTACTTGGCGTCGACCCGGGCCTTGTACTCGGCGAGAGTCATCTCGTGGGTCATCGGGTTCTCCAGATGTGGTCGATGGTCGGATCGGTTCGGTAGTCCTCGGGCTCGTCACCCGGCCCCGGCGGGAACACGTGGCCGGCGTCCCACAGCTGCACGCACACCGACTGGAATTCGGCGCGCAGCTCGTCGGGGCAGTCCGGCCGGTTGATACGGGGGAACAGTTCGCGGTGCCGAGCCAGCAACGCTCCGATGCCGGCCATCACCACACCCCCATAGCCCGGTCGATCGCGGCCTCGTGCAGACGATCGGCCAGCGCTCCCCGTCGAACTCCCGGTCCAGGTCGTCGTCCAGGTCGTCGAGCTCGTCGTCGACATCGAGGTCGGTGTACGTTGTGTCGGTCATGCTGCACTCCTCTCTGAGGCGGCGCTGGTTCTTCCGTCGGGTCTGCTGGTAGCAGGACATGCACTTGCCGGCGGCGCCGCGCTGCACGGTGTGCGGGTAGTCCGCGAGCCTCGTGTGGTGCGGACGCATCTCCTTGCCGCACACCGCACACCCGTCGTCGACGATCGCTACGTCCTTCCGGTGCGGCCGCCCCAGCGCGACACTGTGATGCGGGGCCTCGGCCCGGTCCCGAGCCAACAGCTGCCACAGCCTCGGGTCACGCTGAAGCGGCGGCTTCGCCGGGATCGACGCAGCGAACTGGTCCAGCGCCTCCGACCACGACATGTCCGACACAGGCGCGGTCATCGTCCGCTCCGGATCCGCCGCGCCACGTAGTACGTGGTGGTCTCCTCACCGCCGGAGCCGTGGGTGATCAGCAGCCACTCGGTGTCGTCACGCCACGCCCGGTGGAATGCCCGCTCGTCGACGGGCTCCCACGGACCGAACCCCGGGGCCGGGGCCGGCACCACCGCCGGGGTGGGTCGTGTCCGGCTGACCGGATCCCACGCCTCGCACGGGTCACGCATCGGATCGATCGGTTCCGGGGCGCTCATGACGTGCTCACCACCAGGGCCCACAGGATCAGGCCGAGCACGAGCGAGAACGGCAGCCCGATCAGCAGCAGGGCGTACCAGTCGCCGTCGTCGGTGCACTGCGGTTCGTCTGCGGACTCCTCCGCGAGACGCACCAACTCGGCGGTGGTCGGCAGGTGGTCGAGCTCGACCGTCGTCTCCAGGTGTTCGGCCTGGTCGGCCGGGGTGAGGGTGTCGTCGAAGATCAGCGCGGCCGGTACGCGGCGGCGGGTCTCCTCGAAAATGGGCAGCTTCATGGAAGGGTCCTTGTCTGGACGGAGGAATGAAGGTGGGGATTCGGTGGCGGCGCGGCAACCCCACACACGCCGCCACCGAAGTCAGAGAGCGATCCGGATCTCGTGTCCGAACGCGACCTGGGTGTAGCCGTTGGCGAGTTGAATGAGCCACATGTGCCCGCAGGTCGGGTGGGTGGCGATCGGTTCCATACCGACGATCACGCAGCACGCGAACGTCGGCTCACTGTCGTTCACGACGCTGCCTGCGCAGGCCCGGCCGCGGCCGCCGAGCCGAGGGTCCTGATGAGGTCGCCCAGCACCGTGGGCCGGCCGTCGGCGTCGGTCGTCGGAGCGCCGAGCATCTTGTGCCCGTCGACCTCCTTGAACAGGACGAGCAGACCGTCACGGTCACCCGAAAGCCCCAGCGCGCGGGCGCGGTACTCGGTAGCGGTCGGAACCTGCACACCGTCCGACAACCACTCGTCGATCTGCCGAGCGAGATCCTCGCCCGGGAGGGGAATCACCGCGTTGGTCAGCGTGTGGATGCGGGACTTGGTGATGTGCAGGGTGTTCTGCACGTCCAGCTCACCGATCACGTCGAACTCGTACTCCACGCCGTCACGCTGATCGGGCTTCAATCCGATCTTCCGGGGCTCCTTCTTGCCCTTCTCGTTCTCGACGACCACGTACTCGGTCTTCGACCGCATGGTGACGATCACGTGCCCGGGGTACGCCAGCAGCGCGTCGATCATCTTGCGCTCGTCCGGGCGGGCTTCCTTCCATCCGGAGAACGAGTTGCCGCCGCGGGCGCGTCGGTCGACCTGTTCGAGCATGCCTTCGGCGCCCATCCAGTAGTGCGACAGCGAGTCCACCACCACGACGCCGTAGCCTCCGCCGGCCGCGAGGCCGAGCAGTTCGACGAGCGAGAGCGGGCTGAACCGGTCGGGCTTGACGGTGTCGAACGCCCAGCCGTTGAGCCCCACGTACTTCGAGGCCGAGCCGCGTTCGGTGTCGATCACCGCCACCCGATCCGATAGTGCGGTCGCCAGGGCCAGCGCGGTGTACGTCTTGCCGGACCCGGACGGACCACACAGCGCGATGCGGGCCTTGGATGCTTCCTTCGTCGCCGGAGCGAACTGCAGCGCGCTCATCGCGGCTCACCCGCTTCGAGCTCGAGCAGCTGCGACGAGGCCAGCACACGGCGGGCCACGATCGTCGCATCGGCGTTCGGCCGCACCGACAGCACCGGGAGCTTCGCGCGCAACTCCACACCGGGCGGAACCTCACCGTCGGTGACGGCGTCGCGCACGGCCTGGGACCGCGCCCACTCCGGGATCCCCGTCTCCGTCGCGGGCAGCAGCAGGTACGGCGCGTACCGGGAGAGGATCTCGACCACCTCGGCGATGCGGCTCGGGTCCACCAGCGGCAGCCCATCCCCGGCGGGGCCCAGGTCGGGGCGGCGCTGTTCGATCCACTCGTCGAGCTCTCGGATGTTCACGATGACCGGTTCGGGGTCCGGGTCGGAGAGGGAGACGGTGCCAATCTTGGCGCCTCCGAGTCGTGGTGCCTTCTTGTCGCCGGGCTCGAGTTCGTCGGCGGCGGCGGCGCGGGTCTCGTCGACGGCCGCGCGGAGTTCCTTCATCACCGCGGCCTGGACGAGCAGCCGCGTCATGACGTCGTACTCGGTCATGGTGTTGTCACCGGCCTTTCGATCGGAGTTGTCGCCCACAGCACCCATGGACGCTTCAAGCTCGTCGAGATCGATACGCACGACCCGCGGCCCCAGTCGGTATTCCGTGAGGGTTCCGTCGGAAACTCGGCGGTGGATGGTGCACGGATGGACAGCAAGAAGGTCGGCTGCCTCCTGAATCGTCGCCAGGCGACGCCCGTTCATTGCGGTGTTCACATCACTCACCCCACTTCGTCTTTCGTCGTCCGTTGGTGTTGTTGCCGGCCTTGACCACCGCGGGCGGGCCGAGCTTCTTGCGCTGATCGCGGCCCTTCGCCTTCCGCGCGTGGGTCGGCCAGTGCCCGTTGTTCTTGCTCACCTCTGCATCTCCTGCGGGTTGTCGAGGGCTGCCCACGCGGCGAGGAACCGGTCGGCGGCGATCCGCACCCGACCGGCGCGGTCGGTGGTGTCGAGCTCCTCGAACGACTCGAGCTTGACCAGCACGGTGTAGAACTCGAATCCCTTGCCTGTGACGGTGTTCTCGGCGTTCGGGTGGTGGCCGTCGACGTGGGCGGAGATGCGGACGGTGCCGTCTGCGTGGACGGTGACGTCGAACCGCACCATGCCCTCCGTCGCGTCGAGAACCGGCGCGGCGGCGGTGTCGAGTCCGATCGGCGCGCTCATGCTGCGGCCTCGGTGGCGGCCGGGACGGTGACGCCGGCGGCGACCAGTTGGGCGAGCAGGGTTTCCGCGTCGGCGGGTGTGAGGTGCACGCTCGCGTACGCACCGAGATGGACGGCGTAGACGCCGAGCTCGGCGACGCAGTCGGTGACCGCGATACGCCCGACATCGACACTGCTGTTGACGTACGAGCTGCTGGGGCGTGTGGTCATCGGGTGCTCCTGAGGTTGCGGGTGTGGGGGCGGCGTCGGCGCGGCGGCGGGGTGCGGATGAACTCGTCGACGTCGCTGCGGTGGATTCGCCACACCCCGTCCTTGCCGCTGGGCTGGTAGCCGCGCAGCTGCTTGGTGTCCTTGAGGTGGTGCAGCACGGTGTTCGGGTGCATGCCCAGGTAGGCGGCAGCCTGCTTGACGGTCATCCACGGTGAGGTCATCTCGGTGGTGGTCATCGCGGGTACTCGCATGTCCACGTGCGGACCAGGCCGAGGTCGATCGTGTCGACGAGGGTGTACGGCGACGACGTCGGCAGCCGGCGGACGGTGCGCACGACGGTCTCGCCGCGGCGCGTGACGCGGATGACGTACAGGTGTCCGCGGTCGTGGGTGTAGGCGAGGATGCAGCGGCCGCGGTCGGCGCTGCCGGCGTAGTGGTCGACGACGGGCCGGGCCTCGGCGGTGGAGGAGCATCGCGGCGGCGACGACGGCGAGCAGTGCGGCCCGGGCGATGCGACGGGTGCGGCGGAAACGCGGGACGTGCATGGTCAGGACTCGCTTTCCGGGTAGGTGACGTCGGTGATACCGATGTCGGTGACGGGGAAGGCGTCGGCGACGACGCCGTCGATGATGTCGTCGAGATCGCTGCCGGCTTCGAGGAATTCGCAGGCGGCGGCGGGGTGTCGTCGTCACCGTCGAGCCAGGTGCGGTACTCGGTGTCGTCGATGTCGACCGGGGCGATGCGCTCGCGGGTCTCGGTGACCGTGACGAGTACGCGGCGGGTGCGCCGGTCGGTAGGGTCTGTGGTGGTCACTGCTTCTCCAGATCGGTGGTGGCTTGCCCGTCGCGAGGTCCAGTCGCGGCGGGCACTTGTCGTTTCCGGTGCCGGATGGGGTCAGGCAGCCGGGTGGGGGTGGTCGTCGGGGGCGACTTCGAAGAGGTCTTGGAAGGCGTCAGTGCCGAATTCGGCGAGCAGGCCGGCGATGAACTTGGGGCCGGGCGCGGACTTGCCGGTGAGGACGCGGTGGACGGTGGCGGGGTCGACACCGATGCGGGCGGCGAGCTCGCTGTCGGTGGCGATGCCGGACCAGCGCCGGATTTTCGCGAGGCCCTCGGCCTTCAGGGTGAGGGTCGCGTTCATCGCTCCCTCCCTTCGTCTGTGTGGTCTTACCTGCGTGATTGCGGGCATGTCCGGAACTGTACGCACGCAATGGCGTGCATGCAATCAGGGAAGGTCACGATTTCATAACGCACATAGCAGGGTGCCTGTTTGTCCGGTTCGACCTGCGAAAACACACCGGCAGGATTCGTAGCTGCGTTCGATTGCGCGCACGCAACCCGACTGTCGACCGTCTAGCCATTGCGTAGACGCCTATAGAGTGCTGCCCATGTCCGAGAGCTGGTGGGAGTACGTCAACCGGGTGAGCAAACGCGCCTCCCAGGTGGAGATCGCCAAGGCCGCGCGCGTCGACCCGGCCACCGTCTCCCGCTGGAAGCTCGGCAAGACCATCCCCTCCGCCGACAGCGTCATCGCCGTCGCGCGCCACTTCCGCCGCAACCCCGTCGAAGCCCTCATCGCCGCCGGCTACCTCGACAAGACGGAGGCCGGCACCCCCATCGAGCTCCGCCAGAGCGCCGCCGAGATCAGCAACGACCAGCTGATCGAGCTGGTCACCACCCGACTACGCGCCGCCCCCGACCCCAAGAATGTCGACAAGGTCCGGGCCTTGAAACCTGCGAATCAAGGTAATGATCTTGATCATCCGCCCATCACCGGTCTGCCTGCCGCGGCACGCACGCTCCCCACCGAGCACCAGAACCCGCGCCCCGCCGACGGAGACCACAACCAGGATGCGTAGCTCCGCGCTGCCTGCCGTCTGCGGCACCGTCCTCGCCCTGGCGCTCGCCACCGGATGCGGCTCCGAGATCACCGGCCGCGCCTACCCCGTCGGCACCGCCCCCGACGCCCCGGCAACCTCGCCCGCCCGCGGCGGCATGACCGCGCGCGGCAACCACCAGGCCATCGTCGGCCAACGCTATGAGACGCTGTGCACCGGATCGCGCTGCGCCCTCGCCTTCACCGTCACCGACATCGAGACGAACCCCGGCTGCGAGATCCTGCCGTTCGGCTCCGGCGACGGCGACTCGGTACTCGTGCACCTCGAAATCGAAACCACCGCCGACTTCGACCGGTCCTCGCTGACGCTGCCGTTCACCGGTGACGAGTGGCAGGCCGTCACCCGCGACGGCGTCACCGACACCGACGTGCAGGGCATCAGCCTCGACTGCGGCGACGACCCGCCGAACGAGCTGTCCCCGTCCTCGCGCTACCGGTCCGTCGTCGGGCTCGTCGTCCAGGACGCCGGCGGTGTCCTCATCTTCCGGCCCGACACCGTCAACGCCGACCTCGCCGCCGACGGTGGCTGGGAGTTCTCCTACTGACCTCGAGGGGTGATGCGTGTGGACGCATTGGGATGGGATCGACGACAGGGCCCGCGCAGCTGACGCTGCCCTGCACTTCGGCGGCCGCCACTACACACACCTGCGGCCGCACATCGAACACCTGATTCGAACGCACCGACTCGGCGAGGCACTCGACCTCCTCGAGACGGTGATCGCCGGACTCGTCTCCTCGTCCGGGCTGTCGGGCGCCTCGATGCCGACGTGGCACATGTCCACCGCGACCTGGCTGTGCCGCCGCCGCCGCGAATGGGCGCGTGAGGTCGCGCTCTACGAGGCGTGGGAGGCGGCCGAGCACGGGCCGCGCCGGTTCATGTGGGCGCCGCGGCACGCCGAAGCGCGGCGACACGCCGAAGGACAGTGTGATGGATAATCTTTCCCTCTGTTCGAATATGTGTTCGAATGCCCGCTATGACCAAATACCACCCCTGGCGACGCCTGCGATCCTTGCCACACATCAAGGTCACCTGCCGCCACGAACTCCCACCCGGCACAGCAGGACTCACCCGCGGGAACCACATCTGGCTCCACCGCGGACTCGACCAAAAAGGCCGGCGCTCCACCCTCGCCCACGAACTCGAACACCTCGACCGTGGCATCCACCCCGGCCAGGAAGAACACCCCTGGTTCGGCCCCCGCGAAGAACGCACCGTCGAACAACTCGCGGCCCGCCGCCTGATCACCCTCGACGCCCTCATCGCCGCCATGCGCTGGACCACCGACCTGTGGGAGCTGTCCGAAGAACTCTGGGTCGACATGCCCATGGTCCAAGCCCGCCTGCGCGGCCTCACCCCCGACGAACGCACACGACTGAACAAGGCACTCGAGAACTAGGACCCCACCCGATGGCATGGACCAGGCAACTGCCCTCCGGCCGCTACCAAGGCATGTACCGCGACGCCGCCGGCCGCATCCGCTCCGCCGGCACGTTCGATCGCAAGAAGGACGCGATGAACGCCGCGGCCACCAAGGAGCAGTCCGAACAACTGTCCCCCACCTCCGCCGAAGCCGCCCGACTCACCTGGGGCGACTGGGAACCACGCTGGCTCACCGCCCGCCGCGTCGCCCCCGGCACCCTCGCCCGCGACCAACTCCGCCTCGCCAAGCACGTCCGACCCCGATGGGAGAACACCCGACTCCGCGACATCACCGCCCACCAGATCCAGACCTGGCTCCGCGAACTCGAGGACACCGGCCTGTCCCCCTCGACCGTGACCAAGTGCTTCCACCTGCTGTCCTCGTCACTGCGCGCCGCCGTGCACGCCCGACTGCTCACCACCTCCCCCGCCACCGGAGTGAAGCTGCCGAAACAGGGCCAACACCTCGACCGGTTCCTCACCGACGCCGAGCTCGCCGAGCTGCTCTACGAGCTCGACCCGCCCGACGTCCTCGTCGTCGAACTGCTCGTCGGCACGGGCCTACGCCTCGGCGAAGCCCTCGGACTGCACTGGGAATCGGTCGACCTGCTCGCCCGCACCGTCCGCGTCGCCCGCTCCTGGGACTCGGTCGGCCGGACCATGAAGCCACCCAAGTCGTGGCAGCAACGCACCGTCCCCATCTCCCAGCGGCTGGCGAAGATGCTGCAGGACGAGCTCACCGCGCGCGGGCCCGGCACCCCCGCCGACGTGCCCTACGACCCGAAGGTCACCGCCCGCACCGGGCTCGTGCTCCGCGGCCGCCGCGGCAACAACCCCTCGACGGCGCCAAGCTCCGCGCCCGGTGGGAACGAGCCTTCACCCACGCCAACGCCCGGCTCGCCGCCGACGGCCGGGAAGAGATCACCGCCGCCCGACTGCATGATCTTCGCCACACCTACGCGTCGCGGCTCGTCCAGGCCGGCGTCCCGATCCTCGCAGTCAAAGACCTGCTCGGCCACCAGTCGGTGCTCACCACCCAGCGGTACTCGCACCTGGCGAACTCACAGTGGGATGCCGTACGTGCGGTGCTCGGCGACGGCCCGGCGCGTGCAGCACGACGTGCAGCACAGTGACTGTCACAGGCTGTGACAGCCGCTCACAGCGCCCCTCCCACACCCGGGGTCGGTCGGCTGGTCAGGTGCCCGATCGGGGCAGCCGCTCACACACTGTGACAGCGGCCGATCGCCCTTTTAATCCGCAGGTCCCAGGTTCGAGCCCTGGTGGGGGCACCACGCTTCACCAGCCGGAACACGACGACAGGAGCAGAGCCCCACCCGAACGTGCAGCAGAAATGCAGCAGAACGGTCAGGCCCCGGTCGCCTGCTCCCACGGCGGCGGCGTCACCCCGTGCGCAAGCAGCTCCTGCTCGAGGCGCCGCACCCGCGCCTCGAGCAGAGCCTCACGCCGCTCCCACGTCTGACGGTTGTCCACCAATCCCCGGATCTCCGCACGCGCCGCATCCAGATCCCGCCGCGCCGTCTCCAGATCCGCAGACAACCGCTGCACGTCCTTCGTCAACTGAGCCACGCTCGTCTCCCAGATCGTCAACGCCTTCGTGTAGGCGTCCGCCTGCACGGTGTGCTGCGCCGCCTTCTCCGACGAACGGGACGAGAACCGCACCCCCAGGTAGGTCAGCAACGCTGCGACGATGACACCGACGCTCCCCCACATCGTCGAGGCCGCGGTCACCGTTCACCACCCGAGGGCGGAGGAGGCGGTGGCGTCGGGATCACCTCGACGTCGATCGGGTTCGGCCACGACGCCACCACCATCACGATCAGCGCATACCCGATGTAGGTCACCGCGCTGATCCACGCCGTCGGCGAGAACCCGGCCACCCACGCGAACCCGAACAGCATCCCCCACAGCAGCGGCACCGAGGTGATCGCGACGAACCCGGCCCGGTCCGAGCGGGGCGGATCGTACGACGCCGCCGACACCACCGCGACCACCGCAGCGATCAGCCACGGCCAGCCCAGCACCTGCAGCGGCAGCGCGTCGAGCAGCCACGCGAAGGCGCCCTTCCTCGTCGAGGTCGCCGGGGCGATCAGGTAGCTGTACCCGATCGCCGCGAACACCACCGCATGCACGAGCAGGAACCGGCCCCGCCGCCCGTTGAGCCGCCGCGCGACGACGCGCACGATCCGATACGGCATCGCCGGGGCTACCCGCGCCCCGAAATGCGGCGCTCCAACTCCGCGCGCAACTGCCCGACACTGGGGGCGAGCTGCTGTGCCCGCTCCGTGGCGACACGGAGCGTCTCGGTGACGACGGCACCAGGCCCCGGGTGTGCCACTGACGCGGTCCGGTAGTCGACCGGCGTGTCGGTGCCGTCACGGATCGTCGGGGGCTGTGCGCCCTTCGGGTTCGGGGTGTAGAGACCGGCGAGGATGTATACCAGGGTGCCGATGCCGGTGAGCACGGTGGCGGTGTGCCCGAGGTAGGTCGTCACGTCGGCGTCGGTGAACACCCCGAGCAGCGTCAGCCCGCCGAAGATCGCGGCGGCGACGGAGTAGATGACCTGCCGGATCGTCGGCCAGGACGTGTGGATCTTCTGCAGCATCACTTGCCTCCGTTCGCCAGGCGCTGCTCGAGCTGGGCGATCCGCTCGGTCAGCTTCTCGACCAGGCCCGCGGCCCGTTCGGCCTGCCGGGCGGCGTGGAACGCCTGGTAGTCCGCGGTGCGCGCGAAGGTGGCGGAGTCGAGTTCGGCCGGCGGCTGGCCGCCGAGGAACTCCGGCTCGACCAGCGACGGCCGCGGCTTACACAGCCTCGAACAGCTGCCGCTGCTCGGCATCGGACAGTGCCATGAGGAAACCCCTGTGTCGCCCGCGAACAGTGCGCGGAGTTCGGTGATCGTGCCGCGGAACGCGTTCACGTCGATCAGCTGCCCGGTTACCCGGGCGGTCTCGGAGAACTGCAGGATCTGCACCGGCGGACCGCCGGGATGGAAGCCGGCCCACCCGGCGGTGATGGTGCCGGGCGCGGTCTCGTACAGCGTCGAGGCGTAGCCCTTGCCGCTCACGTAGTGCGAGTTCCACAGCGCCGGGATCCCGGCCAGGTTCGGTGAGCCCATGCGGTCGCGCCAGAACCAGCGCGGCAGGTACACCGAGAACACCCGCATACCGCGGACCTGGATCGCGTGGATCCGCGCCCACATGTCCTCGAGCGAGCCGCCGCCGATCGTGTCCTCGTAGTCCAGCTGGATCGGGATCGACGAATCGCCGAGATGCTGCAGCAGCGTGTCGGCCTCCCGTTCGGGGTGGCTGCCGCGCCGACAGAACACGTACCCGCCGAACAGACCCGCGAAGTGCTCGCGCATCTGCTCGCGGGCACGCGGCCAGAACGGGTCGCGATAGCCGCCACCCTCGGTGACCTTGTGGGTGGCGAACACGAACCCTTCCCGCTTGGCCGCAGCGAAGTCGAACTCACGCTGGTGGTTCGACACGTCGATGCCATACAGCACGCGGGACACAGGAACCTCCGGTGTGGGTGCGGACGCCTCGGCCGGGTAGGCCGCGCCCTGCAGGAACGGCATCGGGTCCATTCGACCGGGGCCGAACGGCTGGCGGACGCGGTTGTGGACCTCGACGTGGCAGTGCGGGTCGACACCTCCGTTCGTGGACCGGTCACCGTTGACGTGGGCGATGCGCTGCCCCGCCGTAACCTGCTGCCCGCGCTGCACCTCGGGAACGATGTGGCCGTATACCCACAGGTTCGCGCCTTGCGAGTCGTCGGAGTCGATGTCGAGGTAGTGGCCGAACCCGCCCGGCGACGGGTCCCATCCGACCGAGACGACGGTGCCGGCCTGCACTGCGTACACCGGCTGGCCGGCCGATCCGCCGGGCCAACCGAAGTCCACACCGCGGTGCCAGGTGCCCCAGCGCGGTCCATAGCCCGACGTGATGATGTGGCCCCGGGCCAGTGGCCAGTACCGTGGCGCCATCGGTGTTCCCTCCCCTGATGTCCCGAGTCATTCGCGACCGTACGAGGCCGGGGTGCCGGAGATGGCCGTACGATCCAGCCGTGATCAGACGCGCGCTGGGAACCGTCGCGCTCGCCGCCATGCTCGCAGCCTGCAGCGGCACCGCGGGGACACCCACTTCGGAACCCGACCCGTCCCTGCACTCGTGGGTGGACGAACTCGCCGACGAGATGTGCTTCGACCGCGACGCCCTTCGTGAACTCAGGAACATGATGATCGACGATCCGGAGTGGTCATCGTTGTCTCCGCAGGAGCAGTGGGCGTTCATCGCGTCGATCGACGAGTACCCCGAGGACTGCTGAATCGGACCGAACTTCGTGTGCACTCAGCTGTCTGTGAACAAGGGTCACGCTGTAACAATCCGGGCAGTCCGTTCGACCCTCTCCCAAACAGATGCGTGAGAACGGACAGGAATGAACCCACCGGCCGGCTGGTACTCGGACCCCCAGAATCCCCACATGGAGAGGTGGTGGGATGGCACCCAGTGGGGACCACAGTCCCGACCGAGAGGCGTCTTGGCGCCTCCGCCTCCACCTCCGCCTTCCCGCCCGTCGAAGAAGTCCTATATCCCACTGTGGATCGTCCTCGGGCTCGCCGGCCTCGGCATCCTCGTCACCCTCATCCAGAACGCCGGCGACGACGAGTCATCCTCGTCATCACGAACGACCACGAGAACGGCAGCCGCCCCCAGGACCACGACCGCGGCCCCCGCCCCGCTCCAGGCGACCCCGCCGGCATCTGCCCCCAGCCCGACTGCCGCTGCAACTGCACGGACTCCGGCAGCACCGGCAGGGATCGGGCGGCCGTACCGCGACGGAAAGTTCGAGTTCGTCGTGAACTCCTGGGACGGAACCACGGCGCACATCACGGTCCGGAACATCGGTGACGAACCGCAGTTCATGAATACTTCGGCGCAGTACCTATACGACACTCAGGGCCGAAAATTCGAGCCGGAGGGCAACCTCGGGTCGGAGCTCTTCCTGGCGACATTGAACCCCGGGCAGTCCGCTTCCGGGACATTCACCTACGTCCTCAGCGGCGCCGTTCCCTCCCACCTGGAACTGCACGACTCGATGTTCTCCGGTGGGGTCGAAGTGCCGCTTCGGTGACCGCTTACGGATGAGCCTTCGGCTAGGGCGGCAGAGTCGCCCACTGCACGCCGGGCCGCGGAGGACCGACGTGCGGTGGGCGTCCGATGGTGACGTCGCACGAGCGGCAGGTGTAGACCCGGTGGCCGCCCGCGCCGGGGGTGCAGTCGCACGGCACCCATCCCACGAGGACGGTGCGAGGGCCGAGCCAGTGCCCGTTCGGGCAGCGCGTCGGGGCACGCTCGATTGACGGTCCCATGCTCAATACTCTCGCACATGTGTTCGATTGGAGGTAGGGTTCGCGGCGGCGCGGGCGGTGGAGCCACGCGGCCCGGGAAGCACCGCCCGCGCGTCCCTCTCAGTTGAGCAGAAATACGCTGGTCCGAAAGGTCCGATTCGGAGGACACTGAGCGCATGTCGCGATGGAAGTGGAGTGAGCACGAGCCGCTGTTCGGGGATACCGGATCGACCCGCAGTGCGGCCGTTCTACTGACGGTGACCACGATCGTGCTCCTGCTCGGCACTCTGTTGCTCTACACCGGCCGCTGACCTCAGACGAGCGTCGCGGTCAGCACGGTACTCGTGATGTCCCGCGTGAAGCTGTTGGCGTGCATCGCCTCCACGCGCACCAGATCCCCACGTTCGACCGGCACGGTGATCGACCCGGACACACCGGTGTGGAACGTCCCGGATATCGACCACGTCTGCAGCACCGAATAGCTGCCGCCGACAGGCTTGCGCAGCAACCGCACCCCGGTCCCGGAGGAAGTGGTGCTGTGGGTGATCGCCACGTCCAGCTGCCACGAGCCGCTGCCATTGGCCTCGAACTCGTCGTCGACGAGCACCGTCTCCGGATGCGTACCGGTGACCGCGGCCAGACCGACGATCTTCTCGTACACGCTCGCGGCGGCGAGGTTCTGTGTGGTGATGCGCTGCGCCTTCATCGCCGACAGTGCGGAGCCGCCGCGGACGAACAGGTGCGGCATCAGGCCAGTCCTTCGAAGTCCGCGACCAGGCCCTTGCCCGGTGTGGTGCCGACACCGGTGACGTGCACGGTCAGGACGTCACCGTCGGCGAAGGACCACGGCCCGGTGACGGTGACGCCGGCGACCTGGCTGGCCGCGGCGATCGTCGCGGCGGGCATGCCGGTGGCGGAGCCGTTCTTGCGGACCTCGACCACGAGGTTGCCGGAAGCATCCGCGGTCTCGCAGCGGAACGTCACCTCCGAGAACACCACCCCGGTCGGCCGTTTGATCTTGAGCCCGAGTGGGACGTCGCCGGCGCCGGTCTTGCGGGTGCCGGACTGCGCCACGAATGTCACGTCGTACGGCTGGCTGCCGGGCTGGATCGCGGTGTCGGCCTTGCCGAGGAGGTCTGCACCGCCGCCGCCAAGTCAGCAGCCGGGATGCCGCCGGCGGGTTTGGTGTACTTCGCGGCGATCGCCGCCGCGGTCGCCGCCTGGGCGCGCGCATCGGTGAAGTACAGGTTGGCCGAGCCCTCGGGCACCGCATCGGTCGAGCCCGGGGAGGCACTGATCTCGACGTACGCGGAGCCGGACCACCGGTAGATGCGGCCGGTGTCCAACGCGACGTAGATCTTTCCCACACTGCCCGTCGCCGGAAACCCGGCGAGGTTGGCGTGCTCGAGCACATCGTCGACGTACGACGGCAGCAGCACCGCCGGCACCAGGCCGGATCCGTCGAGGCCGGCGTATCCGTTCGGCTGATTGCGTTCGGACGTGGACTGCTTCCCGGTCAGACCGGGGACGGTGGGGGCATCCCACGTGCCGCCGAGGTCCCCGGTCAGGCGGAGACCGCCCTTCGTCGACGCCGAGGCGTTGGGGATCTGGTCGATGACGACGGCTTCGGCTGCCGCCGCCCACGTTTGCGCCTCACCCGCCGCGGTCTGCGCGGTCCCGGCGTGCCCGAGTGCCGCGTCGCGCGCGTCCTCCGCATCGGCGACGGCATCGGCGAGAGCTGTCTGGTCGACGACGACTTGATCCCGAGCCGCTACCGCCTCGTCGCGGGCCTGCTCGGCCGCGACGACGGCAGCCTGCAACTGTGCGACCGTCGGGGCCGGCTCCCCGGATCGACGGGAAGGACTTCGAGGATCTCCAGGTAGCCGGCGTTGACCAGCTCGACAGCCGTGGCGTCCCACACGATGGTGGTCGTGTCGCCACGCTGCAACCATGCCAGCGAGATCAGACCCCGCACCTTCACCGGGGTGCCACCGATAGGTGCACTCACGTCGTCTCCTCCGGGGCGGGGAACGCCAGGAGGGACAGGGTGTTGCCGCGCACCCACACCTCGTTGATGTCGGCTTCGGCGTTGTCTGCAACGTAGTGTCGGAACCATGCTGCGATGCGGAGCCGCAGAGAGATCGACCGATCCTGCGGCACCGTGACAAACGGCAGCAGATGCACCGTCTCCGGGTCGAGCAGCCACGAATACGTCCGCGGCACCGCCGAGCCGGTCGCCGCCGACCCGACGGTGTCACCGCCACCCCACTCCGAGTCGAACACCGCCGTCGGATCCGGATCAGCAGCCTGCACCCGTTGCTCTCGGTCCTGGCCGACGAACCATGTCACACGCTCACGGACCACAAGCAGCACCGATCCTGTGGTGTGCAGCAACCTGGACCGTCGCTTGATGACCGGCAGCACCCGCACCGGGCACGGATAGGTGTTGGCCCAGTGCAGCTCCTGGTCTACCAGGACCCGGCCCTGATCGTCGGGGTACTTCAGCTCACCGTCGCCACCGGAATCGGACTGAACCACCGCCACCTGCCGCGGCAACGCATGCATCGACAGACCCATCACCCCCGCCGCACTGTGAGTGAACTGACGGCTACTGCAGATCATCGCCACGACTGCCTCCCATTCTCACTACAGGGCAGTGGGGTATGCCACGAACTCGATGCTCGTCCCGAGCACCGCGATGCTGTTGACGTCGTTCGCGTCGGTCGACGGATGGAAGGTGCCGGCAGCCCCGGCACCATAGGGCATGTACATCCGGGCCTTGAAGCGAACCGAGATCGACTCGCCCGCCCCGACAGACACCATCTGCAGCAACACGGTTTGCTGCGGCGCGAACCTGTTGACTTCCACCCGTGGTGTCGCATCACCGGTCGCGGCTGCGCCGACGATGTTGCCGCCACCCCACTCCGAGTCGAACACCGCCGTCGGATCCGGGTCCACCGCGGTGATCGGGACTCCGGGCGCGTCGGTCCCGACCAGCGTGGTCGCCCGGTCCCGCACCACGAGAATATTCGAGGCTGTCGCCGACAGTGCCCGCCGCTGCTTCCGGAGGATCGGCTGCACCCGCACGGGGCACGGATAGGTGTTGGCCCAGTGCAGCGACGCGTCGATCAGGGCGCGGCCGCCGGCGCCGGGGTGGGCGGTGATCGTGCCGTCTCCGGTCGACGTCGCGGTCGTCTGCGCGACCGGCGCTGCGAACGCGAACGGTGACAGCCCGAGGATGCCGCCGTCCTCGGTGAACTGTTCTGAGGTACACACATTCACCATGGCTGCGCACCGTACGCACCCCCGGTGCCGCACCGCCTACGAGCAGCAACTCCGTACGTCCCGCTCGACGCCGCGGACATCCGACTCCACATCGTTGATGTCCGACTCGGCCGTCGACATCCTCGATTCGAGGGACGACACGCGTGACGCCAACGACGACAGCGACGACGACAATGCGGCGTACTTCTGTTCGATCAGCGCCTCGATATAGGCGATCCACTCCTGGGTGGCCGCCGGGGGCACCAGGATCTCCCCTTCCCCGGTGGTCACGTTGGTGGCTTTGAGTACGACCTGCGGCTGCGGATCAGATCCTGCGGTGAGCCCGTTGAGCGGAACCGTCTCGTACTCCTGGGTCAGCGCCCACTCGTTGATTCGCACCACGGTGGACCGCTCCAGCTTGCCGAGGCGGTTCGCCATGTCCTCGAGGGTCTTCGCGTCCTGATCGGTCACACCCGAGCCCGCGGCGGGTGCCGGGGCGGTCAGTGCCGCATCGATCGGCGCCGCATCGATCGGTTCGGTCACGATTCCACCTTCCGCAGTTCCCAGTTGATGTAGAAGTCGGGTCTGGTTCCGACCGAGACGTACAGGGTGTACGAATAGCGTTTCGTTGCCGGCAGCGTATCGACCTCCTCCTTGCCGCTTCGGGTGACGGGTTTGCCGTCCTTCGTGCACTTTTCGACCCACTTTCCCCACCCGAGCAGCGCACCGATGAACCCACCGGTCGGCTCCCACACCTGCTGGCACACGATGGGGCCGCCGGAGGTGACGATGGTGTAGGGCGACGACGAGGTCGGCGCGATCTCGGCGATCTCCGTCTCGCTGCGCGGCGGCGGCGCGTCCTCGACGGTGATCATGATCGACTCGGTACCGGACTGGGCGATCGACCGCACCGTCTGCAGCCGCATCACACTCCCCAGGTCGATGCCGGTGGATGTGGTCGCGATCGGGATCCGCACTCCCGGCATCAGGTCACCGAGCTGCACCGGCGCGCTCGACGACAACCTCGCTGCGTCCGACACAGTGACCGACCGCGGGGTGACCTTCGACCGGTTCAACTCGTCCAACGCCGCAACCGTGCACGCCTGCACCGAATCGGCGGTGTCCGCCTTGACGATCCGCTCAATCCGACCGAACCCCGGATCCTCCGAGGGTCTACCCCCACCGTCGCCGACGACGAGGTGCCGAGCACGGTCACCGACGTCGCCGTCTTGGACCCATCCTTGATCACCGTGACCGGCTCGGAGAAGTGCTCATCCCCCAACGGGGACGCGAGCTCGATCTGCTCGACAGCCGGACCCACGATGAGCACCCCGGCCACGAACTGCCACACCAACCCGAGGTCGGCGAGGTCAGCGAGCTGCTCGGAGACATATCGGGTATTCGGGGTGATGGTCACCGAGCTGAAGACACCGGTCGGGGCGACGATCATACGGTCGACGATGCGGTCCGGGTCGTCGCCTTCGAAAGCGTCCTCGATGATCTGCGCCGCGATGATCGACAGATCGGTATTCGAGAACAGTCGGCCCCGCTTGATCTTGCGGCGCTCGAACCACACCCCGGGTCGGCTGCCGCCACAGTCAACTTCGTACCGACTGCCGCGGTGCGGATCACCGGACCTGTCCACGCGAGCTGCTCACCGCGCCAGACGTTGAGCCGATGCACCCACGGCTCTACATCCCGCGCCACCTGGTCGGTGGCGACGACCGCAGTCGACGCCACCGACACCGACCGCGATTCGCGAGTCCACTCCACCCGGGCGGTGTCCGATGCCGGGATCTCGGCGAGCAACACCCCCGCGTAGTCGGTCAACGTGACGCGCTGCGACACAGCCCCGAGCAACCCCGACATCGTCTACGACTCCCTCGCGATCGTCCACACATCCACCGTCAACTCGGTCAGCGACGCCGGTGTATCGAGCAACACCCCGTAGCTGCCGATGTCGTCGAGCAGCGGGAAGCGCCACGGCGCGCCACCACTTCCCGCACCACCGCGGCCGCGTCCATACGGCCATCGGCGGTGTCGCACCATGCGGTGCCGGTCGCACCGTCGAGGGTCAGGGTCGACCCTGCGGGGATGTAGGAGATGCCGATCTCGGTGAGCGCGCCGCATCGCTCCGCCAGTTCCCACGCCTCGATGCCTGTGCCCGGGACGATCTGCAGCCGCAGTCCCCGCGCCACCTGCGCACCAGTCGTCACCGCCACCCGCACCACATCCGGACGCGCCGCGCGGCCCGTGTCCGCCGGCAACGCCTGCGCGATCCGTTTCGATTCGAGCGGGACGCACACCCCCGCCGAACCGACGGTCGTCAGCTCCCGCACCACCCTCGCCGCCGGTGCAGCGTCCGGATCGAACAGCACTGCTGCACCGGTATCCGTGCAGTCGCCGTCGCATTCTCCGTCCACCGCGACCGTCCAGGTCGGAGTCGACGTCAAGATCCCGGTCAACGACGAGCCGGCGATCGCGACGACGGGGTCGTGGAAGACGTACGGGATCAGCGCAGTCATCGTCCACGACACCGCGAACACCGATGCCTGGGTGTCCTGCCCCCGGGTGAATCCGAACCGGCCTGTCACCGTCGGCGGCGCCGTGGTCACCACCTGGTACAGCGTCCGCCACCGCCCGGCCATCGCTGCCCGTGTCGCCACACCTGTCAGATTCGGATCGAGTTCGGGGGCGGCGGACAGAAACCGCAACGACGTCCCGGTCCCGACTTCCGAGGCGTCGGCGAGCCGTTCTGTCAGCCACCGCAACCCGAACTCCGCACCGGCCGCGGACGACGCCACCAGCAGCGCGGTGATCGTGATCTGTTTCGACCCGAAACGGGTCACACCCGTGGTGGCTCCGTCGCCGAGCCCTTCGACGATCTCCCGCGACAAGGTGGAGGTGTCGAGGCCGTCGACGGACATCGGCCACACCCCGGCGAACTCGAGCGAGTCGGGATTGCCAGGGGTGTGCCATGGTGCTTCGTCGGGCATCACGTACGGCGCGTGCGAAAGCAGCCGCGCCGTGTGGGGCCACGAGTCGTCGTGCCGCACCTCCAACGACAGCGGTCTCACGCCGTTGAGGATGTGCGCGACGGTGCGGCGGGAGTTGATCAGCTCCGTGTCGCCGTAGAACAACAGGCCTCGGTACGCCATCTCCCTCTACCCTCTCAGCCGGGAGGTCAGCGCGGACTGCACCGCCCACCCCGTGGTCGCCGGCTGCGCCGCCGCCTGGATCGTGATCGGCGCGTGCACCTCGGTCCGGTTCGTTCCGACTCCTCCTGCGTTGCCCAGACCGGCCGCCGCCATCGCGTAGGGTGCCAGCGACGGCGCCCCCGCCGCGCGCGCCGCCATCGACGCATACACCTGATCCCACGCCCCGAGCATCTGACCGGTCTGCTCCCAGATGTCGAGCGACCTGGCGCGCTTGGACCGGGCCAGCGGGATGAACGCCTCCCCTTCGTCGAGGGTTCGGCCCACTGGATCAGCCGACGCCGTGGCCGCATGATCGTCGCCGCCGACGGCAGCTTGCCGTTCGCGTACTTCTCCAGCGCCGTGATTCCCCCGGCCGCGTAGGAGCGGAAGTTGAACCCGCCGTCCTCCATCCGCTTACCACTGCCGGTCTCGACGACCCGGATGGTGTGCGTCGAGCTCGTGTTGCGGCCGTTGAGCGAGGAGATCTGCGCCGCCACCGCCCCCACGTTCGACGACACCGAATGGAACGAGCTGGTGCCGGACTGCATCGACGCGATCTGCCCGATCACCGCGCCGACGTTCGACGTCACCGTGTGCGCGGTGACCTTCGACCCTGGGATGCTGTTGATCTTCCCGGTGACCTCGTCCGCGTTAGTGTGGACCTGGACCTGCACCGGCGGTGGCGAGGGGATCGCCGGCATCGGCGGCACCTGGAACTGCAGCGGAACCGGCACCGTCGGCGGAGTCGGAATCTGCGGCGCGGCGGGCAGCGGACCGTAGGCGATCGGGATCGTCACGGTCTTCATGACCTTGGTCTTCGAATCGATATCCGCGGAGAACCCGGCCGTGTCGGCGAGGACCTTGACCTTCACCGGCGGCGGCTGCGGCGGCGCGAAGTTGAAGAACCCCGAGCCGTCCGGCTCGACCATCACCTTCACCTTCGGCGGCACGTCGAGCTTGAACCCGGCGGTCTGCTCGACGTCGACCATGACCTTCGTCTTCGGCGGGATGTCGAGTTTGAAGGGGTGGACTCGACGTCGACCATCACCTTGGCCTTGGGCGGGATATCCAGTTTGAACGGCTTGACGTCGACCTCGACCGGGATCTTGTGACTGTCGGTCTCGATGTCCACCTTGACCTTCGGCGGCTTGTTCGTCGTCAGACCATGCCACTGCGGCTCGACGTCCACCTTGATCTTCGGACCCGGCATGGATTCGAGCTTCTCGACGCCGACCTTGTCGATCTCCGGGGTGGCCTTGAACTTCACCGGCCCGAGCTTCTGCAGCGCCCCGTCGATGGCCTTGGAGATGTCGTCCCCGATGAACGGCAGATTCCCGAAAGTGTCCTTGAGCATGCCCAGGATGGCGTGCGCCATCTCACGCATCTCGCCCATGACGTTTTTCGGGGAGATGACGTCCCAGATCCCGTCCAGGGTGTTCTTCACGGCCATGCCCGCGTTGAGGACAGCGTCGAACGCGGTCGCGACCGCGGTGATGCCGTCGGCGACCGACTGCCCGTCGATGCTGGACATGAACTCGCCCCACGTGTTGGCGAGGTTGGCAATCGAATCGATGGTGCCGGACCAGTCCGCCGAGGACAGCTCCGCCCACAGGTCCTTGAACCCTTGGATGAACGGGTCGAGGTTGCCGGCGTCGATCCAGCCCATCAGGTCCGAGAAGCCCTGCGCGACGGCGGGGATGGCGTCGCCGACGCTCTCGAGGATGCCGGGCAGCTTCTGCCAGACCCGGTTCGCAGCCTCGACCACGGCCGGGTCGCCGAACTTCGACATGAAGTTGCCGAACGCCTCGGTCAGCCGCGGCAGGTTGTCGATCAGGTTCTTGATGTGCGGCACACCGGCCTGGAAGGCCTTCTCCAGCGCGGGGCCGAGCTGATCCGCGATCTCCGGGAGCTTGCCGGTCAAGTGGTCGATCAGGCCGGAGACACCGTCGGTGATCCGCTCCAACGAGGGGGCGATTCGGTCGAACACTCCCGGCAGCGAATCGAACATCCTGGTCAGGGCTGGTCCGAGCCGCTCAGCGATCTCGGAGAATCGCTGCTTGACCTTGTCGAGGTTGGCGATCATGTTGTCGTACACGCGGTCGTCGGCGAGTACGCCTTGCCACGCCATGAACCCCGCGATGCCGCCGGTGATCGCTGCAGACATCGCACCGGCGGCGGCAGTGACCGCACCCATGGCTCCGGCCAGGGCGATGGGGATCGCGCCGGCGGCGACCGCCGCCGCCGAGGCCGCGGTCGTGACCATCGCGATCGCCCCGACTGCCGAGGTCGCAGCCGAAGCGATGCCACCGAGCATCGACCCGACCGACGACAGCGCGCCGCCGCCGAGAGACCCGCCGAGGTTGGTCAGCGACTGCAGCATCTGGGTGAGCATCTGCAGCTGAGAGTGGTTGACGTCGATACCGATGTTCACCGACCGCGGCCGAGTCAGGTACGCGAGTTGGGCCTCGACCTGCCCGGCGTTGGTCAGGTTGGCGCGGATGTCGACCGTGCGATTCTGCACCGCGGCCAACGCCCCGAGCTGCGACTGGTCGACGTTCATGCTGACGTCGACCTGCCGTGGCCGGGTGAGGGTGGCCATCTGCGCGTTGAACGCCCCCGCGTTCTGGATGTCGAGCCGCACCCCGATGCTCTGATCGGAGAACCGGTCCCCGACGTCGGTGTCGCCGAGCAACGCGACGCGCACGACGAATTCCTTGTCGGCGCGGTCCATGTCGCGCAGGAACCGGTCGAACGCGGTGCGGTCGACATCGACATCGACGTCGACCTCGCGGGGCCGCAGCACCGTCGCCATCTTCGACTCGAAGCGGGAAACGTCCGCGTCGACCTCGACCTTGAGGGTCTCGTTGATGTTGCGCAGCGCGGCGGCGACCGCGGCCCGCACCTCGGCGGGCAGGGACGAACCGTCAGCAGAGAGTTTGAGTTTCGCTTCGCCGACGGTCGTCATGGCCGCGGACGGTACGAGGTGAGGGTGCCGCGTTCACCCGTCGGTGAACGCGGCCATCTCGTCCTCCCGGCTCCACCCCGGCGGCGGAGTATCGGTGTCCGGATCCGGCATCGGTGGCGGCGGATACATCTGCCGCATGTACTTCTGCCGCTCCTCCGGCGCCATCGTCTCGAGGATGAGTTGTTCGACGACGTCGAGGAGCTGGTGGAAGCCGAGCATGCGCAGCGGGTCGTGGATCCCGGCGAGCACCATGCGGGCACGCAGCGGGGGCCACTGCTCCGTCGTGGCCTGGGCGAGGGCTACGACGGCTGGGTAGGGCGCGAGGTCTCCCCGGTGAACAGCGTGGTGAGCAGCTGGTCGAGCTTGTCGAATCCGAAGTCCGCATCGTCCGGGTCGGCGAGCCGCTCGAGCATCCGGGCCAGGGACTTCTCGGACATGTGCTTGGACAGGAACACCATCGGTGCGTCGTTGCGGACCGAGGCCGGGGCGTGCTTGGACACCTGCATGTTCCACACCAGGGCGGCGTCGGTGGTCGGGTAGCGCACTTCCCAGGTCTCGCCGGCGAACTCGACAGTGTCGTGCGGCCACGGCGGCGCCTCCTCGTCGTCGCCGTCGTCCGCGCTGTCGGTGTCCGGATGGGTGTCGGCCGACGGGGTGTCGCCGCCGGTGCGGGCCGCGAGCTCGGCCTCGCGCTTCTCCAGGGCCTCACGCTCGGCCGAGATCTTCGCGAGCTCACGTTCCAGTTCGATGCCGTTCTCAGGGGTGGTGGTCATGGCGCGCATCATGCGACCCCGAGGTGACGACCCCGCGTCAGGATTCGGTGACCGAGAACCCCTCGGCTCCAGCCGCAACCCGCGCCGCGTTGAGCAGCCACGGCCGCGCCGTCGTGCCGGGGTGCATCACCGAGCGGGCGAACACCCGACCACCGGGGCCCTTCCACGACAGCACCTTCTTGGTGCGCGGCCGGATCGGGTGCGGGCCGGTGCCCTCGTGCACCCACAGCGCGTGCCGCGCCGTCGCCGCCACCGCGGAGTCGATGATCCAGCCCGCGATCCGCACCGGGTCCTGCCGGTGCGAGTTGCGCAGGGTGCCGACGTCGACGGGGGCGTTGGTCTTGGCCTGGTTCATGGTGTTGCGGGTGGCGCGCTGGGTCTTGGCCCCGACCTCCCGCACGAACCACTGGCGCAGCGCGGCGTCGTCCTGGTTGTAGTCGCCGTCGTAGTCGAGATGGATCCTCATGCCGGTACCGCCTGTTCGATCGGTGTGCGGGGGACGCGGGAGAGCAGGGTGTCGAGACGGTCGTCGAGGAGCTTCACGGCGTCGGCGACCTCCGTGATCCGATTCTTGCCGGCGCCCCGGGCGAGCATGCGGGCGTGTTCGGTGCGGGCGCGGCGGAGCCGGAGCAGGCAGTCGGTGATCTGCTCCTCGAGCGTCACGACTGATCCTGCAGGTGGGTGCCCCACAGGTCGACGAGGTCGTCGCGGGTCGCGTCGGCCGGGTAGGTGATGTCCCGATGGTCGAGGAATCGCTGCCAGGCGGTCAGGCGGGAGCCGCGGCCCGACCGCGGAGGCACCTCGCCGTCCGCCGCGAGACTCTCGGTGGCGGATGCTTCGACCTCGGGGTCGACCGGGTCCTTGTCGTCGGCCGCCGCCTGCACTGCGGGGGCCAGGGACGCCGGTGGTGGTGTGTGGGTGCCGGCGATGGACCCGACGATGCGGATGTAGCCGAGTTCGGCAAGCTGCTCGATGCGGGCGGTGTGCTCGACCACCGTCTCCTCCCCACACCGAGCTCGACGGTGGCGATCCTTCCCTTGATCAACACCTGCGCCATGGGTATGCCTCCTATGCGAGTTGGAACCGGGCGGGTTGCCGGCCACCGACCAGTCCGCCGTCCGGCCCCTCCGGTTCGAATGCGTCCACCAGCGCGGCGGAGGAGATGTCCTCGTCGTCGGCGCGGGCGATCACGTTGCACCACACCGCCCGCAGCCGGGCCGCGTCGTCGAGCAGGACCAGTGCTTCGTTCTGGATGTCTGCGGGGTCGCCGACGTTGCCGCGTTCGTCCATGACGGAGGTGCAGCGGACGATGCCGATCTGCAGGATCGCCGCCCACACCGTGCCGCACGGCACGCTGGTGGCGGTTTCGTCGAGCGGTCCGCCGCCGCGGCCGGCGGTCGGGTAGATCCGCACCACGTTCACCACCGGTTGTCCCGCGCAGCCGTCGTAGTCGTAGGTGTCGGCCGCGTAGAACGCACCCGGGGCGAACATCGGCTCGTTCGTCTTTCCGCCGAGCGGGGTCGCGTCGACGAACTGGGCGCGCAGCTCCTCGAGGGTGATCGCGACCAGCCGCAGCAGCCGCTGGTGGGAGTTCATCGCGGCCTCGCATCCGGAGAGATGACCCGCGGCGGGGCGGCGAGCTTGTTCGGGTTCAGGGCGTACACCCACAGGTCGACCTCGGGGATGCCGGTCTGTCCGGCGGAGATCAGGTCGGTGGGGTCGACCTTCTGCACGGTCACGCCTTGCCGGCTGATGGAGGTGACGCGCCGCGGCAGCTGGCACTTACCGCCGGAGCAGGCGTTCCAGAACTCGACCGCGAGCTGCCCGACGGCGTGCGCAGCCCCGGCAGGGGGCAGGGTGCCGCGCAGGTACTCCACCGACCACGTCCCCGCGGCGCCGGGTGGCAGCGACAGATCCTGTCCCGGCCACGACTGACCGCCGGCGCGGTACAACCGGTCACCGTGCAGCTCGTACGAGTCCGGGGCGAGGACGACACCGTCGACGGTGACGGTGGTGATCTCCTGGACGGGGCCGGGGAGGTCGATGACGTTCGGCCCGTACGGGTCGCAGGTGCCGGCGGCGAGGGCGACGTTGCGCCATACCCCGGCGTCGAGGATGGGCATGAACCCGATGCCGGGCGTCCAGCACCCGGTGATCGGATCCGGGCGGCGTGGACAGGGGCGGGCGACGACGGGGCAGGCGCCGAATCGGCGGCCGGTGAGCGCCCACAGCACGGTGACGGCGGAGTCGACCGCGGCCTGCATCCGAAGGTGGTCGGCTTCGAATTGGGCGACCTGCTCCGGGGTCGGCGTGTCGGGTAGTGCCGCGATGGTCGGGAGGCAGGTGCGATCGACGGGCCAGTCACACGTCATGGGCACCCCCAGGCATCCCGACCTCAAGCATCATGCGCGCGACGGTAGGTGCCCGGGGTGACCCCCACTACGCCTCTACGCGGCGCCGCCGAGGTATGCGGCGAGCACGTAGTTCCCGTGTCGGGCGAGGTTGTGTCGGGCCCGGTCATAGCGGCTGGTCATGCGAGGGTCGGAGTGCCGGGCCATGATCTGCACGTCCCGCAACGGATCCCCGCGTCGGGGGGCGGTAAGGCCCTGGCCTGGTATTCCAGCACCGCCCGGTCCCGCACTCGTTTTCGAGGCGCCGACCGCGATGGTACCGACGGCCGAGAACACCGCGCCACCAGCATGGTTCGCAACACACACCGGCCTCTGGAAACGCCCCGGAGCGGACTCCTTCTGACTATCTGCTGGGCTTGCCGCGGCCGTTCGGTATCGGGTGACCCGACCAACTCGCGAGTCCGAACGATGCAGCGAGCGCGCGATCGACCTCGCGCATCTGCTCGGGGTCAGTTCCCCTCCGTAGTCCTCGAGGCGTTCGCGCGCGAGGGTGGTGATCTGGAATGCGAGCACCGCGCCTTCCTTCTCCATCGGCTGCCCCGTCGGCAGGTACACCGACACCGGGCTGCGCCCTTCCCGTACGGAGTCCTTCACCTTCGACGTCATCGCGGCGGTGACAACTGTGCGCATGTGTTTGTTGAACGCGTCCGAGCTGATCACCAGCACAGGCCGATGGCCCGCCTGTTCAGACCCGCGAGCTGGATCGAGGTCGGCCCAGTAGATCTCGCCCCGGCGCGGCGGGTTCGTGTCGAAGTCCTCCAAGGATGCCAGTCACCAATCCCAGGATCGGTCAGCCGCCGGCAGGAATACCTCCGCGAGGTCGTGGGACTCGTCCACCCACTCGGCAAACGCGTCGTCGATCGACAGGCTCGGAGCCATGTGCTGTTCCGTGAAGAACTCCCGGATCGATTCCCGCGAGATCACGACATGCCTCTTTCCAGGAACGTACGCATCCTTCCAGGGCGCCTCGGCATGGGTCTTTTCCCGAAGCACCCACGCTGCCTTACTGCCTTCCTCCGACCAGACCGTCTCCAACAGACGGCGGGCCTCCCGGTCGATGCGGTCCTGCGAGAAGGACGCCGCCACCGATGCGGGAATGTTCTCGGAGCCGAACTCGCGAAACGCCCGATACACCTCGACGACAACCGGGCCGTGGTACCAGGCCTCGATCTCCGCGTCGAAGACCGGCACCCCCAGGGTCGCCAAGGCGTGCCCCTGGGCGTAGTAGAGGAGCTTCTGCAACTTCAGGTGAGACAGCTCCGCCTTCCGCTTCTCCGCCTCAAGCACGAACCACTTCGCGATATCCAGCGCGCGATGTGTCTCTGTCACTGCACTCACCTCCGTTCCCCACCGGATCTACCCCATTATGCCCACGGCCCACCGGACCGTAGCGGCAATCTACGACACATCCTGAATCGCCGGTCCGACCGGGTCTGTTACTCCGCGCGCGGACCCCGCGGGCAGTAGTCGCCCCCGCACGGAGCGACGGAAACATCGCCCCCACGACAAACGCGCCCCGCCCTCCGAAGAGGACGGGGCGCGCTCCCGATTTTAGGGATTTGCGGCTGGCGCGTACATACAAGCGGACAGGGGTCCGTGGTAGGACCGGCAGATAGTGTTTTCGATTGCCCTCGTCGGGTACGCATTCAATGTCCGGGGGTATCGAGGGTGTCCCCGGACAGTGGCGTTGTGGTTCAGGAAGCGGCTCGCGGCGCTTCGGTAGACGTCGCGGATGAGTGATCCCGATGCGCTGCGGGCCCGCGACCCGCATGCATAGAGTTGACCTCGGCCGCCTCTCCCTTCGTTCGGCGGCTGGGCCTCGCCGCGACGCGCAGTACGGCGAGGCTCTCCCGTGTCGAGGCCTGCCGCCGAGCGTGCGTGGACTCGTCCTCCCTGAAGGGCTGCACCCCCACATTTCGCGGTTGCGGCATGTCCGGGATCAGCCCGCTCATGCACGCCATGCCGTTCACCATGATCAGCATGAACTCGTACAGCCAGCCCATCGTGAGCCGGTGCTGACGGGAGGTCTGCACGCCGGCTGCCGCCCGCCTAGAGTTGATCTTGGTCGCCGTTCTCCCCCGTCCGGCGGCCAGGCCCCGCCGGACGGCTCCTCACAGAGATCACCGGCGGGGCTTCACCTATTCGAGCGGGGTTCGTGAGCCGATTTCCCACGAGGTCGCCCGGCCTTCGATACCGTTGGTCTTGTCACCGTCACTCCCCCTGCACGGTGACCGAGGCCCCGCCGGAGTTGCCCCCACTCTCTCTCCGGCGGGGTTTTCTGTCCGATACCGTCCCCATCCCGGGTGGGCGTGGAAGGCTGGAGACCGGCCGGTTCGGACTGTGCCTCGCAGGGGGCTGCGCAGTGCGAGCCGGCCGCCAATTGCGAGCCGTTACGGGAGGACCCCGAAGGCGCACGCAGCGCGCGTCGTGTGATCCGAGCGGTCAGCTACCTGTTGGCGTTACGCCCGGTTTGTCGATATCTTCCCCTCGTCGAGGCGTGGTGGACTGCCGGGGAGGGCTGGACATCGCGTTCGGCTCCTCGCGTCTCCACCTTCGGCAGTGCGTAACCCCGACGTTGTGCGCCTGCCCGGCTGTGGAGTTTGGACGGCGGGGATCCGTGTGACGCCGCGGGCGTCACCGGCGGTGCGGTCGGCGCCTCCACCGGCCGCACCGACGGAGGGACACTGTGGGCGGGCTTCAGCCTGGTTCAAAGATGAAGTAAAGTTCCGGGTTGCCGCCCGTACATCCCCCTGTATTCGGGCGGTATCGGCCGCCGCATCCCCCTGCCGGCGGCCGGGAGCCCCGCCGGCGTGGACTCGGTCCCCGGCGGGGCTCTGCTTTCTCCGCGAACTCCACTTCGCGGGACTGCGTGGGATCCTTGGTTCGGCCGGATCGGTCTGTGCGCCGCAGGGGGCCGCACAGTCGGTCCGGCCACCCGATACGGACGGCTACGTCCGGACTCCTACAGCCCACCTCGCTGAACGCGCAAGACCCCCGCCATTCCCGTGCGCGGAGCCCCTGCGAGCCTCCCGTCGGCAGAGGATGAAAGCGCGGGTGAGAACTCTACTCACTGGTAACATTACCCCGGTACGTTCCGTTGTACCGGGCATGACCTGGATCGTTTGGCTGCCGCTCGGGTGGCTCGCGCTGTCCGTCGCCGCGGCCGTGGTGTTCGGACGTGTCATCCGAGCGCGCGACGAACGCGAGAAGTCCCGCCAGCTCGAGCACCGCGACGACGATCCGTCGCGGTCGGCCAGCTGAGCGTTCGCCGAAAGATACCGCCCAACCGGTTGCCTAGGCGAGTAGGTTCGTCTCTATGGGGGAGACACTATGGCCGGTTGAGGCGAAGTCCATGCCCGCGATCGGGTACAGCTGCCCCGCATGTGGGGCCGAAGCTGCCGCCACTCGGGAGGTGATGTCGTTCGCGGACGGCTCCTGCCGCGACATCGGCGTGGTGGGGTTCTGCGCGCGCGGATGCGGCTGGGCTGGAGGGTTCGGATAGCGACGAGGTCCGGATGCGTTGCGAGCGCATGCATAACGGGCTCAGGACAGCGGCTTCGATTCATCCTCAAGGTAGCCCAACAACTCCCGCCCAAACGGTGTCGTCCCCCTGATAGCAACACCTCCACTTACAACTGTCGCGGGATCCACAACTCCGGTCCTAACGAGAGTCGACAGAACTGGCGTGGGTTCCTTATGGCCAGCGTGGAAAGCAGCGTTCTCCGAAGGGTCCGAGAAGCCTCGTTCTCCTGCCGGCACCTCAGTGCCCTCCGCCGCGACTTCCGCTGCACGGATCCGTGCCAATGCGCGGATGTGCGGGCCATCGAGTTCGGTGAGCGCCGCAACTACGAGTTGGGCGGTATCGATCGGTTCGTCACTGGTTGCTGCGTTGGCAACGACCTTGGCGAGGACGCGCCTCTTGTTGTCGAGGCCAGTACGGACTGCCGCGAACATCATGTCCGCGAGTAACGCGTCGAACTCGGAATCGCTCTCAGCCAGCTGCCTCAGCCTTGACTCGCCGACAGCATCGACTGTCCATGCCAGGGTTTCCTGTGCCTTGTAGGCGCGACGATCGGATATGTCCTGGATGATCACTGCGAGCGCTCCGCCAACGGTGGGAATGAGTGACACCCCAGCCTTGAGGAGGGTCTCGGGCACGGACGGTGGTTCGTTGATCATCCGGCAAATCTATCGGTGGCCCGGCTGTCAGCCATGTCCGCACAGGGTCCGCGCGGCGCGGTTCCACGCCGTTGTCTCTGCATCGTGGGGCCGTCCGAAAGGATTCGTTACGAGTGGATCAAGGAACCTCATGTGGGTGGAACTTCCGGCCGCAGTCGCCTGTGCAGTTGTAGCCGATAGGCGTCCGGTCGACAGAGCCGCCCAGCAACGGTTCGACATCAACCTCGAACTCCATCTCGCCTCCACAGTTCGGGCACCGCTTTTCTGTGGCCTCGAATTTTCTCGTTCCCATGTCGCGATGTTCGCACGCAACGAGCTGTTACGGGCGGGGTCAGCCGGCGCGGGCGATCCGGGCACGGGACACACGGTAGGTGCCGGTGCCGCGCATCCGAATCGAGAACTGGAGGTGGGTCGCTCCGGTACTGACTGGGAATGTCGGAGTGCGCAGCACACCGCTCGCGATGCGCGGCTGCGCAAGCGGCTGCGAGGCAGCGCGATACATGTCGGCTACCACCTTGGCGTTGGAAGTCGACCCGCCCGGCCCGCCGATGGTCTGCAGCTGGAGGGCAAGTTCGGTCGCGTCCCACCCTGCTTCATCGGTCTCGAACTCGATCTCCCCGAACACCGGGACCCCTTCGACCAGATCGGTCGTAGACAGTGTGACCTGCTGCATCAACGAGGTCACTGTCTCGGCCGTACACGCGACCTGCTGCCACTCGCCAACCACACCGTCAGTGCGGGCGACCTTCGCGTACGTCGCCGTGGATGATCCTTTCGACCAGTTCGGTGCAAGACCCGAACCCGCATTCCCCGTGAACATCCCGTTGGTCAGGTAGTTCGTCGGATCGGCGTTGTAGGTCAGCAGCCGGTCCGATCGCGGCACCAGCGGGTCGAGCACGCGGACCAACTCCTGTGCCATCTTGTGAGCGCCGGGTGCGTCCTGGTGTAGCAAGTCCTGCCCGAGTGAGGCGGGGATGATGCCGGTTTCGGTGTCACCCATGACGGCGGCGTACTCGGCAAGGTAGAAGTTCGGCCGGCGGGTAGCTTCCTGGCGCAGCCAGTTGTTGACCTCGGCGGCGGCCTTCTTCTTGTCGGTCGTGTTGGTGCCTCCGCTGATCCAATCGGTGCCCCACACGACCCGCACGCCCTTGGCGGCGCACTTGTCGAAGATCTGCTCGAGCTGTCCGATGATCGTCGCCGAGGTGGCGCCCTCGGTGTTGATCGAGTTGATCACCCCCATCCCGATCAGCCAGCCGGGGTCGAGTGCGAGCAGGTCGTCGGTCCGGGCGAGCATCATGCCGACCGTGTCGCCGCCGACACCGCCGTTGGCGAGCCACTGCATCCGCTGGCGCAGCATCACCATCGCCTGCGTGATGTAGCCCCGGTTTTCCTTGGCGATGTAGCCGGAGGAGTTCGACGGACCAGCGGGCTGCCCGTTCAGCAGGGTGCGCGAGTCCCCGAGGGTGACGAACGACGCCAGGTCTCGCGGGGCATATGTGGCATCTCCGACCGCACGCACCCGGGCGTCCACCGCGGTGCGCGTCGCCGACGCGGCCGCCACCGTCGCCGCCAGATCCGCATCCGACACCTCGACGTCGGCGAGCTGCGACTGCACCCACTCACGCGTCGCGTACGGATCCGACACCGGCGGCGGTGCACCCGTGCCGGTGTAGATCTCCGCGTAGCCCAGCGCAACCAGCTGCTCGTTCTGCTTGTTCCACACCACCGTCTTCAACTGCCCACGCTGCAAACCCGCGAGCGAGATCAGACCGCGGAGCGTGACGAACTCCCCGTACACCGGATCCGCCATGATCGTGTCCTCCCTGGTGGGCGGCCCGCCCCCGGCGTCTGGGGGCGGGCCGCCGTCCGGTGTTGTGGGCTATCCGCCCTGCGTGCTGGTCGTGACAGTGACCGTCGGGCTGGTGCCCGTCAGGGACGCACCGTCCGCGGTCATCGCCGGCACGTTCATGTCCGCCAGCGCCCCGGCGAAGGTGACCGTGTACGGACCACCCGCCGTGCCGGTGACCGTGACGTCGCCGGCCCCGATGTTCGACAGCGCCTCGAGCGCCGACTGCACCGCCGACGCGGCCGCGTTGTACGCGATCCCCGCGGTGGTCTCACCGTCGAACGTCAGCGTGAACGTGCCACCGGTCGCACCGGTCACCGTCACCGTCTGCACCTCGTCCACGGGAGCCGTGAAGTACGGCGACGGCAACGTCAGCGTCACCGCACCATCGGTCACCGCCGGGGTGCGACAGTGGTGAGCTGCTTGTGCAGGAACTGCTTCGCACCCAACGGCACCAGCAACCTACCCGGCGTGTTCGAGGCGTCGACCGGGACGACGTTGTACGGGCCCTTGCCCCACCGCGGCGCGGACACCGCGATGCCTTCGAGGGTGAAGGTGGCGACGTTCGCGCCGATCTCGATCCCGGACAGGGTGGCTTCCTTCACCGCGCCGAGCAGGAAGTACCCATAGCTGGTGAGGTTGCCGGCGTTGTCGAAGATGTCGTCGGAGGTGGGGACCTCGCAGTCGGATCCGGCGGTGCCGGCCCACAGTTCGAGCGCGACCGCGCCGTCGACCTTCACCTTGTCGGTGATGCGGTAGCCGACGGGCAGGTTCGCCCAGTCGAGAACGAGGGGGTAGTCGGTGAGCATGTTGATCAGCTCGGGATCGACGTTGCAGAACTCGACGGAAGTGTTGAGCCACTTCATCTCCGGCGGGGTGCGGTCGGAAACCACGATCTCCCCGTCGGCGTTCTTCTGGATCAGATCCTCGGCGTCTTCCCATTCGGGTTCGAGGTTGACGGTGACGAAGCCCTTGGTCACGAGCTGGGCTTTGGGGCCGGCGAGTGGGAGCCCGCACGCGTCGACGCGCGTGGCCCGCAGCCGCTTTCCCTTGACGACGTTCCATGCGGTCATCGGTGGGTCTCCTCACTGGTGGTAACGGTCGTGGTGACGGTAGAAGCGGCGGGTGCCGCCTTGCGGGTGCTGCGCTTGCGCGGCTTCTCCGGCTCGTCGGTGTCGAGGCCGGCAGCGCGGACCACCTCCAGTGGGGCGCGGAACCCGATCGCGGCACCGGTGATGGTGGTGACCCCGCCGTTCTCGTCGGAGGCGGCGAGCAGGCGGGCGGCGACGTCGGGCAGATCGGCGGGGTGGTGGACGGTGACGGTGGCCCAGTCCCCTCCACCACCACGTCGGTGTGGATGCTGGTGTCGGACATGGTTGCTCCTACGGTGTGGGCGCGGTGATGGTGCGGGCGACGGGCGTGAACTCGTAGGCGACGACGACCTCGCGTTCGGCGATGACGAGGCGTTCGTTCGTTTCGAGGTCGCGGGCCTCGGTCTGGGTCACCGGGCCGAGGTGGACGGTGACCGGGCCGGTGCCGACCACGCTGTTGCCGAGCGGGTCGTAGCCGCCGCCGAACGCCCACACGTTGCCGAGCGGGGTGAGCAACCGGCCCATCGGTCCGGCGACGACCAGGCCGAGGTGCGCGGCGAGGGCGGCGTGACGTCGGGATGCGTGGATCACCCCGGCCACTCCGGTCTTGCCGAGCTCGTGCTCGATCTCGCCGAGCACGTCGACGAACGGACCGCCGGTGCCGTCGGTCGGTGCGGGGGCCGCGAGTGCGGCGAGGTCGGTGGCGAGGTGGGTTTCGACGTCGAGGGATTCGGTGATGCGCAGCAGCTGCGCGGCCCGGTCCCATGCCTGCTGCAGCGACGAGCCGACCATGACGGCTTGGTCGCCGCCCACACCACGATCGACGCGAAGGTGTCTTCGGCGGGGCGGGTGCCGCCCTTGGTGTCGGAGCTGCCGGTGAACACGCCGTGCGGTCCGGAGTTGACCCAGTCGACGGTGACGCCGGTGGTCAGCCGGGCGGGGTCGTTGTGCTCGACGAGGGCGGCGGCGGAGTAGAGGCCGCCGGTGTGCGGGTTCGCCGGTGTGCCGGCGACGTTCAGTTCGGGAAAGCTCACGGGGTTCCTCCCATCTCAGGTGCGGTGGCCCGTCCCTGGGGCGGCAACCAGGTCGGTGGTTGCCGCCCCAGAGGGGCTGGGAGGATCAGACGCGCGGCAGGACGGTGCGGGCGCCGACCTCACCGGAGACCGGGGTGGCCACCGTGTAGAGGCGGGACTCGACACCGCGCTTGGCGACACCGATACCGTCCTCGGTGAACAGGGCGGTCTGCAGGTTCTTCTCCAGCGACGCCTTGTCGTGGACGGTGCCGAGCTCGATGACGTCCTCGACGGCCCGGACCCAGGTGCCGGCCGGGTAGGCCACGAACTGGATGGTGGACGGGAACGCCAGGATGCCGCCGGCCACGCCGGGCAGTCCGGTGGCGGAGGTCTGCCAGTCCGAGACCCACTGGACGCGGGCCTTGCGGATCGCGAAGCAGCGGTCGATGTACGCGTCGTCGACCTGGTCGTGGTGCACACCGTCCCGGTTGGCGAGGTCCGCGCGGACGAGCGGCTTGCCCCACGTCGGCAGGACGAGCTCGACTGTGGTCGAGGACGGGATGCGGTGCTTGCTGCGCACGTCCTCGATGGCGAGCTCCGCCGAGTTCAGCAGGGCGGGTGCGGCGCCGAGGGTGCCGGTGGTGGCGATGACCCGCGCGGCACCGGATCCGGCGACGACCTTGTTGATCGAGTACTTCGACACGCGGTGGGCGTGTGCCTTGAGGGCGAGCTTGATGTACTTCTCGACCTCCTCGGGGTGGCCCTTGGCCTGGAGGATGCCGGTGCGGATCGCCAGGCCGATCGCGTCGAGTCGCAGCTCGGCGAAGGTGGAGGCGGGGACGGTGTAGAAGGGCTTGGTGGCGTCGGCGATGTTCTGCGCCTCGGTCTGGTCGAAGCCGACGGTGGAGGCGCCGATGGCTTCGGCGTACACCGCGGAGAAGTCCGGTTCGACGGGGAACTTCACGCCGCCGCGGGCGACACCGATCTCCGGCAGGTCGAGCAGGTCGGCGGCGTCGTCGACGTCGAGGTAGTCGTAGATGACCTCGCTGATGGCGGACCAGCCGGCGCCGGCGAGGAGGAGCCGCCGTCGAGGCGGGTTTCGTCGGCGGCGTGGGAGAGGACGTCCTCGATGTTCTGTTCGGTGGCGCGCAGTTCGTCGGGGATCTCGCGGGAGATGGAGGCGAAGGTCATGCCGATGGCGCCGTCGAGGTGGGCCTTGGCGATGCCGCCGCCGGAGCGGAAGCTGCCGGACATCTGGTCGATGGAGCGGGCGACGGTGGCGATGTCGACGAGGCCGTCCTGGTGGAGCGGGGCGTTGGGGTTCATGCGGAACCCGAGTTCGCGGCTCGGCTGGGGGCGACGTCGGCGGGGTTGTGGCCGGCGGCGGCTCCGGCTCCGGCGAAGGAGCGACGCTGCGGGGTGTTGGCGGCAGCCACGAGGGCCTCCTCGGCGGGAGCAGGGGTGGTGGATTCGGCGGGGGCCGGGTCTGCGGGTGCGGGCTCGGCGGCCGGCTGGGTCTGCTCGGCGGCGGGCTCGACCGGTGCAGCCTCCGGCTCGGGGGCGGCCTCCGGTTCGGGGGCGGGTGCGAGGCGGGCGGCGAGATCTGCGGCGGCGGCGACACGTTCGGCTTCGTCCTGCTGCACCTGCGCGGCGGCGGTCTCAACCTGCTCGACGGCCTCGGCGAGGGTGGTCAGGTCGGTGAGCTGCTCGGCGGTGGGGTTCGCGCCGTGGGCGTCGTAGAGCGCGGAGAAGGCGCTGCGGGCCTGGGCGGCGAGGTCGGTGAGCTCGGCGTGGCTGGTGGGCAGCGTGTCGGGCAGGGTGAAGTCCATGATCGCGGTCCCCTCTCAGGACTCGACAGGTGTTCGTGTGGTCGTGAGAGATCCCGGCCCGCAGCCAGACGGCGTCTCTATGGGCGCGGACGGTAGGACATGGGGGTGCACATGGTGGAGCCCCGAACCGGATGGGGTTGGTTCGGGGCTCCAGGGGGCGACGCTACTCGGGTCGGGCAGGGCGCGCTGCTGCAGCCGGGAAGGCACGGGCGTGAACCGGCCAAGCGGCCTTTGCGCAGATTCTTGTCGGGTCGCCCGCTGCGCTTTGACCCACCCGGGCGGCGCCGCTGGTCATTCGGTGAGGAGGCGGATGGTGCCGCCACCGAAGCCGGTGCGGGCGGCGCGGGCTTCGGTCTCGGACAGGTAGATCCGCTTCTCTCCGGTGGGGGTGGTGAGTTCGTACTTGACGTTGGCGTTCTTGCGGCAGCCGCATCCCATGACGAGTGCTCCTATCGGGTGAGGTGGGCGATGTGGACGAGGAGGAAGCGGATCCACCAGCGCAGTGCCATGTCGTTCCTCCCTGGGGTGGTTATTCGGCGGCGGCGATCTTGAGCAGGTCGAGGACCAGCTGGGCGGTGTCGATGCCGAACCACACGAGTCCGCGAATCATGCGTCTTCCTTGATGAGGCCGAGCAGCTTCCCGATGAAGACCTTCTCCGACGCCATCTCACGGAAGCAGGACTGGTAGTACTCGGGCGTCAGGCCGTTGCCGACAGGGCCGTCCCACGGGAAGGCACCCGACCTGTTCGCGATCTGTCGGGCGACGGACTCGGTGTCGTACGGGCCGGACAACTGGAGGATGATCGCCACCTCCGCTGTGAGCGCAAGGTCGAGTTGTGTCGCGCTGATCTGTGGGTGCATCGACTGGTATGCGCTGTGTGCCACCGTCAGATCGATGCCGCGCGCGGTGATGACCTGCCGAGCTTCGGCGATGGCGGTCAGCACCGGGGAGGTCACGACACGACTCCTTCGGCGGCGAGGTACGCGAGGGCGTTGCACCGCTCGTCCTTGTACCCGGACCAGTGATCGAGCCCGTCCGGCAGCTGCACCGTCACCACAGGTGTCGCCGAATACCCCATGCCGCGCAGCGTCTGTGCGGCAGCGGGGTCGGTGGTGACGTCGACCTCGGTGTAGGGGACGCCGAGGCGGTCGAGGTGGCGTTTGGTTGCGCGGCACGGCATGCATGCCGGCGACGAGTAGACGGTGACCGCAGACTCGGGCATCAGGCGCCGGCCTGGGTCTGGCGGGCGACGGCGGCGTTGGCCCACATCATCGTCTGCTCGAGATTGGTCAGCGCCAGCGACTTCTCCCGCCCGCCCGGCAGCAGCTCGTCGAGGAAGTGGGCCAGGGCCTTGCAGCCCTCGCGGACCTTCTCGTGCTCGGCGGCACGGTCGGGGGTGCTGGCGGGGTGGAAGCTGAAGCGGTGGTCGATGTCCGCGGTGCTGCGCTGGTCGGCGTGGCTCACGGCTACTCCTTCGTCGGGGTGAGGCGAGCGGCCAATGCTGCTGCGCGCGAGGCACGATCGGCTCCAAGGCGCTGGGCCAATCCTGCTGCCGTGCTGCTGCGTTGCTCGCTGGCGCGATACTCACGCACCGCGGTGACAGCGGCCTGCTCGGCGATCTGCTCGACCGACAACTCCCCCACCCGCGCCTCCGGTTCGGGGACGGGGAGGGCGCCGGCGGCGACGAGCGCCACCTCCCGGCCGGCCTCGTCCCGCACCCCACGCACGATCGGGAACCCCGGTGTATTCACCGACAGGGCGGCGACGAGCTCGAGGTTGCCGCCGACCTTGCGCCAATCCCCCGACAGCGGAGACGAGGCGCCTTCGCGGATCTGCGCTTCGGTGGCGTCGGGGTGCACGACCCCGGCGACCCAGATGCCGAACTCGTCCTCGCCGGCGCGGACGTACGCCCAGGCGGCGCCGCAGTTGTCGTAGTGCGCGAGCGCGGCCTGCACGCCGGCGCGGGTGTGGGCGTGGCCGCCGCCGACGGTGAGCTTGCCGACCGGCAACGCTCCGGCGGTGGTGTCGACCTCGGAGACGTGGAAGAACGCGTACTCGGTCCGGGAGCGGGGCGGGAGGATGCAGGCGTCGCGGACGGCGAGGTGGCAGGTGTTGAACCCGGCGAGGTGCCCGAACACCCGTCCGTCCGGGGTGACGGTGAGCGGGGTCAGCTCGGTCAGTGCCGGGTCGTCGAAGGCGGCGGCGTCGGGCAGCCACTGCGGGCCGGCGGCGGAGGCGAGCAGTTCCGCCGGTCCACCGTCGACGATCAGGTCCCCATCGGTGAGGTCGGTGAGCCAGATCTTCGATTCGGCAAATGCAGGTTTTCCGACGAGGGTGGCGCCGTGGAAGGTGGTGGCGCGGATGGTGAACAAGGTGGGGATCTCGAGTCCTTGTTCGGCGGCGGAGCGCAGCACCTGGTCGGGAATGGGCTGGCCGTCGCGGTCGGTGATGGACCATTCCATCTCGGCCATGTCCAGGCTGGGGGCGATGACCCCGTCGGCCACGAGCTGCATGGCGGTGCGCACGGCGTCCTGGTTCTCGTCGGTGTCGGCGTTGAAGAACTCGCCGTGTCCGACGATCACCCCGTCGGCGACCGAGGCGGAGAGGATGCGGCCGACGATGACGGCGGTCATGTGGCCGTTGTCGAGGGCGTGCTGGAACCACAGCGGCCGCGGGAAGGGCCGCCAGGTGTAGTCGCCGTCGGGGGCGAAGATCCGGTCGTCGGCGGTGGGTGTGCCGATGGGGGCGAGGATCGCGGACCACTGCTGTCGCATGCTGTTTCCCTCCCGTGCTGCGGATGCCGACAACCCGTTGTCGCGGTCGCGGTCTCGGACGATGCCTTCTTGTTCGCGGCGCCGGCGGATGACTTCGTGGGGGTCGCGGCGGGTGCCGTCGGAGCGTTCGCGTTCGGTCTGCCGATCGGATTCGTCCGGCAGGGGGTCGGTGGCGGGGACGATCATCATCGAGCAGCGGCAGTTGACGCGGTTGCGGGCGGAGCCGCGGCCCGGGTGTGCCAGGTCTTCGCCGCCGACGCGGAAGTCTTGGTGCAGGGGGCGGCGTTGGCCGTCGGCGGCGAGGTGCCAGGGGCGGGTGCGGTCGTCGGCGGTGGCCAGCCACACCTTCTCGAGCGGTTCGCCGAAGATCTGTTCTTCGTCGTAGGCGGCGTCGAGGGCGGCGGCGTTGTACGCGTCCGTCGATTCGGTGCGGGCGATGCGCAGGGCGCGGCGGTTCCACCGTTCGAAGCCGCCCTCGGATTCGATGTCGAGGAACGCGCCGATGCGGTCGCGCATGTCGGCGGGGGATTCTCCGTTGGCGATGCCGCGGTCGATTTCGAGGGTGATGGCGCGGAACACGTCGTCGGGCAGATTGGAGGTGCGGTTGGCGACGGTGTCGAGGTGTGCGCGTTGTCGGGCGCGGTTGTCCGGGTCGAACAGGATGATCGGCTCGTCCCCGCCGTGGTCGCCGTCGTCGCCGGGGTCGGTGGTGGGCGGGTCCTGGTCGATGCTGCCGGGCGCTGTCGGCGGGGTGCGGTCGACGCGGACGGTGCCGCCACCGCGCGGGGTGGACGGTGCTGGTCTGGTTTCGGCGGGGCGCGGCTGTGCCGGTTCGGGGACGCGGATGGGTCCGCCGGTGCGGGAACCACCGGTGGGCGCAGGCTGCGGCGCGGGTCCGGCCGGCACGAGGGCGGCGCGGCGGCGGGGGCGGGGATGTTCGGGGAGTTCGACGCGGCGACCGCCGGGCAGCAGCACCACCGTGCGGGTGCGGGGCCGGGTCGAGTGGGTGCGGCGGAAGCGGCGGCCGCGGCGACGCCAGATCCGCGGCAGCCGCGCGTTCCACAGTTCGGCGATCTGCACGAGCAGATAGGCGGCGAGGATGTTGCCCCAGATCGGTTCGGTCTCGACGACCGCGGCCGGGTCCGGTGGCGGGACCTGCCCCACCGGCTGCTCAGCCGGGGGTGGGGGCTGGGTGGGGTCCTGCTCCCCCGCCGCCACCAGTCCGGTGGGTTCGTGCAGGACGGCGGCGCGGACGACGGGCAGCCACAGGCGCAGCGCCTCGAGCACCGCGGCGTGCAGCTGCTCCTCCCACGCTCTGATCTCCGCCTCCATCGCCTGCTGTTCAGACACCGGTGGCCTCCCGGTACTCGCCGGTGGACAGGGCGTGGATGGCGGCGGACTCGACCGCGGCCCGGAACCGGGCGGGCTCGACTCGGGCGGTGGCGTAGTCCGAGGGGTAGACGGCGGCATCCCAGCCGTCGATCAGGGTCGCGGCCCGCGCCCGATCTACGGGGTCGACGTGCCGGAAGGTCTCGGCGATGGGGATGTCGGCGAGCTGGGTGTGCAGGGCCCGGGTTCGCAGGCGTTTGCCGGCGAGTTCGAGGGCGCGGCGCACGCACAGGTCCGCCATGAGCCGCGCCGCGGCACCGGTGTCCGATGCGGTCGGCGTGGTGTCGCGTTCGGTGCCGCGGCTGCCGGGGATGGCGCGCACCGGCGGTGCCGCTTCGACCCCGGGCGTCGGGCCGCCGCCCGCGGGCGCCCCCGGGGCGGGGGTGGGGTGAGGCCGACGAGGTGGCCGATCTTGTCGATCAGCTCCGGGTGGCGGCCGAGCAGATCCCACGCCCACCGCTGCCGACCCTCGTCGGTGGTCATGTCGTAGGCGTCGTCCTCGTCGAACCCGATCTCGCGCCGGTAGGCCTCGCTGCTGATCGCGCCGGCACCGTGGGCGTCCTTGGCGTCGCCACTGCGATCCGGCCGGGCGGTCAGCGCGCTGGTGTCGAACCACAGCGTCACCCGCTCCGGATCCGGATGCCCGGAGGCTTTGAGCAGCGGCCGGAAGATGCCGTCGGTGAGGGCGTCGCAGATGACGGTGAGCAGCGGCGCGATGTGGTTGCGCACCGACGACTCCTCCGAGGCCCAGGCGGACCAGTGGTTGGAGTCGGCGTAGCCGAGCAGCACCTCTTGGGGGATGTCGAGTTCGAGGGACAGGCGGCGGATGCCGGCCTCCTCGACCTTGAGTTGGGTTTCGGCGAGGTCGTGACCGAACTCGAGGTGCTTGATGTCCTTGATGTGTTCGCCCTTGGCCTGCATCACCAGCGGGACGAGGGCGGCGGCGGAGCCGGGGTCGGAGATCGCGGTGCCGGCGACCTCGACGAGCTGCTCGACGACGTCGTTCGCGTCGACGGTCTGGGTGACCGGCGTGGGTGGGGTGGGGAGGTTGGGGGCGTCGGGGTCGGGGGTGCCGGTCGGGGGTTGCGCGACCGGCATGGAGATCTCCTGCGGCAGCACGAGGATGCCGCTGCCGGCGAGGCGGGACTTGGCGGTGGCGGAGATCGACTGGGAGATCAGCACGATGCGCCGCAGGATCGGCAACGCACCGCGGACGAGGGAGTCGGCTTCGTGGGCCTTGCGGGGGTGCGGGACGTGGATCCGGGTGAGGGTGTCCATATCCGGGTTCATGAGGTACTTGGTGTTGTCCTCGAGGATGAGCTCGACGACCTTGCCCTTGGTGGTGATCTCGTCGGCGGACAGCACGTGCCATTCCTCGAGGACGGTGCCGTCGGGGTGGGTGCGGTGGATGATCGCGATCCACCCTTCGCCGGGGACGGTGAGGAAGGTGGCGAGGCGGCCGAGGAGGGCGGCTTGTCCGGCGGGGCCGCCGGCGATGTCGCGGGCGAGTTCGATCGCGGCCTGGTCTTCGGTCTGTCCGATGGGTTTGCCGGTGACGGGATCGACGTCGGACGCGACGATCGAGCAGCGGGAGAGGCTGTTGCCGAGCCAGCGGGTGACGAACTTCAGTTCGCCGACCTGGTCGAACATGTCCCAGGCTTCGGATTGCCAGCCGCCGCTGCTCTTGGTCCCGAACTTAGGTTTCTTCGAGAGGTTGACGGGGGTGGCGGCAGCGACCAGCGACGCCGGCACCGGTGTGGTGTCGGCGGTCTGGGTGGTGGGGGTGATGCGGCGTCGGGTGATGCGGGCCACCGGCTACTCCGAATCTGCTCGTGCGAGAACACCGATGAGGTACGAGACGGTGAGAGTGAGGGCGGGATGGCCCACCCCCGTTGAGGGGAGGTGGTGGCGTAGGCCGGCGGCCCACCAGGTGAGTGGTGTGGCGAGGGCGGCGATCCACATGCCGGTGCACCAGGCGCAGTGCGCGAAGTATGCGGCGAGGGATTCCGGGCCGAAGCGTCGGACGATGAAGGCTCGGTAGGGTTCGCCGATCTTGTCGGTGGTCAGGACGCGGGTGAGGCGTGCTGCGGCGAGGGTGAGGAGCGCGACGATCCAGACGGCGGCCATGGCGGGCACCATAGGAATCGGGGTGCCCGAGCGGGTCAGTCTTCGGGTGGGAGGCTGACGGCGTAGAGGCAGATGCCGAGCAGGATCAGGACCGTCACGCCGAGGATGAGGGTGCCCATGAGTTCCGGGACGGTAGGGGCGGGGTGTGCCGGTCAGGCGCGTCCGCTGGTCGGTAGGGTCCGGCCGAGGAGTGCGGCTGCTCCCCACGCCGCGCCCGACCCGCTCCGCTGGTGGCCGCGGCGCGTTGCGCCACCGATGTCGGGGAGGCGATCACGGTTTCGGCGCCGATCAGCTCGCACAGTCGGTTGTAGGCGTTGACCGCGGCGTCCATGCGGTCCGGGGAGTGTTGGCCTTGCTGCCAGTGCACGGCCTGCTTCTCGAGGACGGGCAGGGTGCCGGCGATGCGGAGTCGTCCGGTGGAGGCGGCTTGGCGGGCGCCGGTGGCGCGGGCGATCTTGTCGCCTTTCCAGCGTCCGGGGTGGATGCGCAGCGGCAGGTCGGTCTGGTCGGGGACGGTGATGCCGTCCAGCTCGTGCAGGAGCTGCGCGGCGTCGGTGGGGGTGGCGGGTCCGTCCTCCGCGGACGCCAGCACCGCGGCCGCACTCTCGGCGCCGTGGTTGCGGAGCAGGCGGGCCTGGTCGCGGATGTCGCGCCATGCCTGCTTGAGGACCCGCTCGTAGGTTTGCTCGGTGGTGTACGCCTCGAACAGCAGCTCCGTCGCCCCCGTCGACAGGGCGAGGAGGATGGCGCGGCGGGCCCACTGGTCGGACTGCATGCGGCCGGACCAGTCGTCGGTCCACACGACCCGCCCGTCGGCGGTTGCGGCCGCGGCGATCAGGCCGGCTTCGTCGCGGCGGCCGGTTTCGGCCGGGTCGATCGACACGATCCGCACCACCGCGGCGTCGACGGTGGGGATGCGGTAGCGGTCGAACCACTCCTGCGAGAACAAACCACCCCCGGATGGAGTGGGGGCGCCTTGGTACAGCGCGGACCAGACGCGGGGCCGACGGCGTCCTTGGTGCGTTCGAAGTCGGCCTGGGTGCGGCCGCGGGCGGACACCATCGCCACCCCCGGCGGCCGGCCCAACGCGTCCGGCACCCCGGCCTCGGAGATGGCGGGGATGTTCACCAGCCGCCACCTGCGCTCCCCTCCGGGAGCGGTTCGTCCTGGGCGAGGACGTGACCGGCGAGGTCCTCCTCGTGCCAGCGGGTCTGCACAATGATCACCGGGGCGCCAGGGGCGAGGCGCGTTTGGACGACAGCTTCCCACCAGTCGATGACCTTCTGCCGCTCCAGCGCCGAGTCGGCGGCCTGCATGTCTTTGAGGGGGTCGTCGATGATGACCATGTCGGCGGGTTGGCCGGTCATGGAGCCGCCGACGCCGCAGGAGTAGAGGCCGCCGCGGTGGCCGCGGAGTTTCCAGTTGCCGGCCGCACTCTTGTCTTCGGCGAGAGCGATGCCGAGTTTGTCGGGGAGGGGTAGGCCGGTGAGGGGGTCGTGGGCGTCGGAGCCGTGGTCACGGACCATGTTCCGGGCCGTGCGGGCGTGGGTGCGCGCGAGCGCATCCGAGTAGGAGGCGAGGACGATGCGCCGGTCCGGGTCCTGGACGAGGGCGCGGATGGTGCCCCACACCGAGACCCGGGTGGATTTGCCTTCCTGCGGTGGCACGGAGATCACCACGCGCGCATTCGGGGTCGACAGGGCCTGCTCGAGGGCAGCGTCGATGACGTCGAGCGCGGGGGTCTGGACGGTTTGGGGGTCGCAGTGGCGGGCGAGGGCGCCGGCGGTGTGGTGGGTGCGGGCGATGTCGCGGCGGGTGGCTTCTTGGCGGAGGCGGGTGAGGAGGGCGGCGCGTTGTTCATCGTTCCAGCCGTGGGTGTGCGCGTCGATCAGGGCGCGGGCGCGGGCTGGGTCGACAGGCACTTCGGTCTCCTCGGCGTGTGGTTGCACGCGACGATGACGGACCGCGGTGCATTCAAGTTCGCGTTGCAATCTGTGCGTGCTTCGGATTGTCTAGCCCCGTGAAACGGATCAGAGAACTGGCCGGTAAGGGCAGCGCAAAGCAATGGGCCTGGATTGCCTCAGCTTGTTTCGCGGTAGCCGCGGCTCTATTCCTCACCTATTTCTCTCTCAATGGCACCGCGGTAGGGGACTGGATCACTCGCGCAATCGCCGGAGCATCGGTCGTGGTGGCGCTGTTGTCTCGTCGACAATCAAAGAGGTCCGCCGATGCGGCAGAAAGGAACGCCGCTCTTGCGCATAACGAGGACATCCGCCGGCGCCACAAGTGGGCGTTGGAACCACATCCCGTCCCGTACCGCCACGTCCTACGAAACGTCGGAACCGTGACCGCTACCCACGTACGAATCCTGGACAACAATGGCGACTTCGCCCGTGCTGGGTTCACTCAGGCACAGGATCCGGTCACCATCGAGCCGGGACAATCTCGCGCAATCGACCTGCTTACCAAGTGGAGTACAGCCGGCACTCAGGTCACCATCGAGTGGATCCCAGAAGGTGAATCCGAGAAGCGAACGTGGACTGAAGTAATCCAACCTTCGGCGTCTGAGGCTGCTGATCGAGGGAAGGACCAGAAAGACAAGGACGCTCGCCGAAACCGCCAGGATGACATAGACCGAGAGCACCGTCGAGAGATGCGCTCATTGCTCCTCCAGCTTGGTGATGCCTACGCGTCCTATCGCGCGGATCCAAATGCCCCAGGTAACCGTCTACGCGTCCAGTTGCTGACTGCGGCCCTGCCCCCATATTTCGCTCGCGAAATCGGTATGGAGGTGGACGTGGCACGAAACGTGTGGGGTCCGGATGAATACCCGTTTGACGGTCACCTTCATCCTGACGATCGACACCTTATCCAGGAGGTCATGCCCGAGTTGGAGCTGATCTGGAACATGCGCCAACTGGAGGGCACTCCCGTGTACGGTCCGACCGAGGCGCCGGGACCGAACGAGGAACCTCGGATCTGGTGGGCAATTCAGGGGTATGTGGATCGGGTGAAGGATCGAAAGTCTGGAACTCGTCACTTGCGGAGATCTCCGTATGACCAGAAGGCGCATGACGAGGCCATGGCGCACATCAAGAACGCTCAGGCGGCGTTCAAGCAAAGCGACGGGGCGTCGGTGGTTGATGAATCCACTTCGAACGACGGGCCTGGCGTGTAGCCCGCGGTCTTATCACAGCAGTCCGCGGCAGTCTCGGCACCAGTACGCCCCGGGCGCTGCCGGTTCTCCGCAGATCTTGCAGACGCGTGCCGGCGGTGTGGGTGGCTGCTCGACGCGGGCGGCCGGGACGAGGTCGGTGACGTGGTAGTTCGGGTTCACCACAGCGCCAGCTCCTCCGGTTGGGCCGGTGCCGGCGCGAGGAGCAGTTCGACGACGCGCTGCTTCTCGTCGCCGTCGGCGATGCGGGCGCGGCGGGCGTCGGCGCGGAGATCGTCGGGAAGCTGGCTGACCCAGTCGAGGATCTGTCGCCAGGTGAGGGTGACGGCGTGCTCCGGGTCGCGGAGGCTGCGCTGTTTCGTGTAGTCGCCGTGGGTGGTCATGGCGATGCCCCACCGGTAGGTGGAGCGCCACAATCCGGCGGCCCGCCACTGCTCGTCGATGGGTGTTCCGCCGCCGTGCATGTCGCGGATGTGCCCGCACCAGTAGCCGGGGTTGTCGGCGAGTCCGAGGATCTGCCAGTCTGCGAGTTCGGCGAGCAGTCGGAGCTGGTCGGCGTTCATGATGCGTCCTCCCATGATCCACTCGGCCCGTAGTCGCTCTCGTCGAGGCACCACCCCTGCTCTGTCTGTGGATTCCACACGCGGTCGTGACCACATCGGGTGCAGCGGCGCAGGACCAACCGGTACGGCCAGTTCGGGATGGCGACGCGACCTTCGGCGGTGACGCGTTCGGTGCGGACGCCGCAGTGCCAGCACATGTCCAAGGGAAGAGGCTCCGAGGTGCCGTCCATGTTGACTTGGCACATGAACGGGTCTGCCGTGAACTCGCCCCACTCGACGGGGTGACCGTCCCACGCAACAGGGAGACGGCGGGCGGTGGCGTTCACTGGTCACCATCCAGGGCGGCGCGCAGCTGGTCCGTGCCGACGGACGCGGGGAATGGGGTGCCGCCGAACTGGACACCACGCGATGGCGACTGTTCAGCATCGTCGATGAGCTTCTGGACGCGGGTGAGGGTCGCCTGTGCTCGCTCGAGGTCTTCGAGGTAGAGCAGGGCGCCGTAGTTGGCGAGTGATCGACCGAAGGACATACCGGCTCGTTGGCAGGCTTCGATGTTCTCGCGTGCGGCCTTCTCTGCCTGTTGGCATCGTCGGTTGAGTCGAGCGTTTGTCGCGCGCGCTTGGGCGAGCGCAGCCTCGACAGCCTTACGCTGCCGATTTTCGATGATCCAATCACCGCGGAAACGCTCGGATTCACATTCGGCATCGTCGAGGGCGGCGAGCAGTGCGGGCAGGTTGTTCCGCGCCCACACGATCAGCTCAGCGTCGGGACGTACCCGCCCAACCTGGGCGACAACCTCACTCATCCCGACCATGCGGCGATGAGACACCTCGTCACGCCCGTGCCGATCCGTGTCGAGGTTCCACGGTCCGGGTGTGGCGGACTCAAGCAGGCGCCGTCCTTCCGCGATCTGCTCGGGTGTCATCGGGACTCCTCCTGGTGCGACAGTCAGTGCGCGGCGCAGGCTCGCGCCGCGGTCGTCGGTCCACTGCTCGGCCAGCGCCAGGCCCTGCTCGACGAGAGCGGTCAGGCGGAGCACCTGGGTGCGCGCGGCAGCGAGGTCGGCGCGGACGTCGAGCAATGTGGCTTCGTCGGTGAGGGCGCGGGATTGCCAGCCGTGGCAGCGGAATTCTTCGGCGGCGAGTTTGCCGGCGAGGCGTTCGATGGTGGCCTCGGTGTGTTCGAGTTGCGCGGCGAGGCGGGTGGCGGTGGCGTGCGGGTCGGTGTGGAGGTTGCTCATCGGGTGACCGCCCATTGGAAGCCGCACACGCAGCGGTGTGCGGTGTGGTCGATCTGGTGGCCGGCGGGGCGTTGGCAGAGGCAGCGGTGGCCGGGGGTGGTGGGGTGTTGGCGGCTGCCTGGGCAATACGTGTAGGTGGTCATGGGTGGGTTCCTTCGATCGGGCAGCGGAGTTGGTGCTGGGCGAGGTCGTGCTGTGCGCGGAGGGCGGCGCAGCGCCAGTGCTGGAGGTCGCGTTCGAGGACTTCGACTCGGTCGGTGAGGCGGTGGTTGTCGGCGAGGACGCCGTCGAGTTGGTGGACGGTGGCGGCGATGCCGGTTTCGAGGCGCTCGACGAGTGGGGGTTCAGGGGCTGGCGACACGGAGGGCCTCCTCGACGCGGGTGGGATGGGCCACCCACCGGGCGAGGGTGCGAAGTGTCCGGTGGGTGGCTCGTGCGAGGGACCGTAATGGGTTGGGGTGCACTAGTGTCCGCAGCGTTCTGCGTGGCGTTCGAGGTCTTCGATGGCGTCGGTGCACCAGCTTGCGAGGAGGAGGATGGCGGTGGTGATGCCGGCGATGCTGGTGAGGGTGGCGGCGGTGTAGGTGGCGAGATGCTTCACGGCACTGAGGCCTTTCAGTTGGTGGGGATCTCAGGGAACAGCGGGTCCATCACGGCCTCGGCCTGCCGCGGACCCAACGACTTCTTGCGGTAGAACCGCACGATCAGCGGCCGCTGCGCCTGCGCATCCCGCAGGTGTGCCCGCAGCCGGCCGACCGTGGTGACGAGCTGGTCGACCTGCTTACGCAGCCGAGCG
>NZ_CP090443.1:0-118039 GCF_021441945.1 Rhodococcus sp. DMF-1 | reverse complement strand
GGAAATCCGCAACAGGGACGCCTCCCCAGGGGAGCGGTGGCACGGCCCCGACGATCCTGACGCGTGACGTGACATGTGGCGGTGACGGCGTCCCACCACCGGCGAGCGGTGGACGCAACCGGTAGGAGCCGGGGGCGCGGAACTGCGGACTGCCCACGCCCCCCGGAGGCCTCGTCGAAGTAGCCGGGGGATGCGGGCAGGACGGGGCGTGGCGCGGTCGTCTGCGCGCATTCTGCTGAGGCCGCCCGGGCTGCGACATCATGCTCCCAGTCAGGGCCTCGACCCCCACGCCACCCGGTGATCCTGCCCGACCCAGGAGTCGAACCGTCGGCACCGAGGCATCCTCTCCCCGCCACATCCGGACTGTCGGTTCTCGGTTGATCTGGCGCGGCTGGTGGGGTTGACCTGGTTTCCGCCAGTTGGGGGTGGTGTTGTCGTCGGTCGGTGCTTCTCACTTGAAGTGGCGGATTGTCGGGAGGATGGGGTTGTGGAAGCGGGCTGTTCTCCAATGCCTCTCGCGGACTGCTCTGAATCGTCTGCGGTGCTCGATGATCCAGCTTTCGAGTGGATCGATCCGGTTGGGCAGCACAGCAGGTCGCCGAATCGCGCGGGTTGTCCGAGGTGGCGAGCGATGCGGCGATAGAACTGGGTCACAGCATGGTCGTAGTCGGCCAGGGCGACATGGCGTCGCCATTCGAGGTCGCAGAGGATCTCGGCGAGCGGACGGCTTCGGGCATGACCAGCAGTGAGGTTGCGCTCGCGGATCGGGGCAGGGTGGCTGCCCGTCGGTCCCACCGGGTGTGCAGGTTTGCGAAGGTGTCGGTGGGGAAACGGGCGCGGGTGCGGTGCCAGTTGGTGACGATCCGGTTCGCGTGCCAGAGCTGTTCACGAACCCAGGCGAGGTCTTCGACAGTCGAGCACAGCCGCCGAGTCGGCGGTCGGCGGTCGGCGGTGAGGATCTCGGCGTTTCCCGACAGGTCGATCTGGTCGGGGTGATCGCCGGTGGTCCCGACCCAGCGGCGGTGTCGCCGGCAGATGGACGGGGCCTCGTGGCCGCGGACGCGGACCTGAGGACGGCCGGGAATGCGGGCGATGCAGCAGTGGCAGTGGTCGCGGATGGCTGCGCTGCGGAAGGCACGGAGCGTCGGGTCGGTGTGCGGTAGTCGGTCGCCTCGGGAGGCCGACAGGCCGGGCAGTGCGTGACACAGCCAAGCGGCGGGCAGACCGGTGAAGGTTTCCAGCCGGGCGAGGGCGGGTGCGTTGAGAGTGACCTCGCTGTTGTGCACCATCGTCGCGGTGGGGCGGACGCCGAGGGGGTCGCCGAGGGCACGCAGCAGCGTGGTCGGCCGGGCCAGGGCGTTCGCGGCGGCGAGTCGGAAGACGTAGGACACCACGGTTTCCCCGCCGATCGGGCGGACTCGGACGGGCAGGAGGTGGGCGGGCTGTTGCCATAGCGTCATCGGCCGTTCCCGGGCCGGTGCGGCTGGAACTGGGCCACGGCGGCGCCGTCGAGCAGCGCGGCGTCGAGGTGGGCTTGGGTGATCGTCTCGGCGCCGTCGGTGATGGCGTCATTGGCGGCCTCGTAGATCAGGTGATCGAGACTGCCGATCATGCCGCCGGTGCGGGCGTGCAGGTAGTCGGCTCGCTCGAGGAGGGTTCCGGGGCGGTGCTGGTGCAGCCGCAGGGTCTGTCGCCGATCAGGTGCAGCGGACGCGAGTCCACCACCGCCACCGTCCCGTCGACCGACCGCACCAAAAAGTCCGGGGCGTGACGGCGCGGCGTGCCGCCCTCCGGCGTCCAGAGCAGCCACAACGGCTGCGACGCGACGCCGACCACGCACGCGTCGAAGTCCAACGCCACCAGATGATCCCGCTCGACCCACGACTCGAACCCGATCTGACGGCCCAGCGTCGCCGACCAGTACCACCCCGGGAAGTTCCGCTGCCCCCGATACGACGGGAACGAGCGCACCGGCCGGACCAGCTCGTCGACCACCTCCGGCACCCGCCGCCACGGCACCCGCTCGACACCGCTCTCGCCCGCGAACACCGCCTCGAACCCGTCGGCGGAGCACCCGAGCCCCTCTGCATGACCCAGCACCGAGGCATCATCTCCGCCACCTCAGTGAGAAACGCGCCACCACGCCGCCAGATAGGTGAGAAACACGCCAGATCCGGTGAGAACCGACAACAACAAATGCGCCACCCGAGTGTCGACTCGCCACCCGCTCACCGTTTCGTACGTATCATGTTACGTACTAAACGATACGGTTGACGGTAGTCCCGGGTGACGACCGGACACCAGCGGAAGGGGTGGCGTCATGACCGAGGGCAGCAGGGGAGGGCGGCGCCGCGAGTACGCCTCGGACGCGGACCGGGTCCGGGCCTGGCGGCAACGGCAGAAGGAGCGGGCCCGCGCCGAGCGGCTCGCCGCGGCCGCCCCCACCGATCCGGTCGCGGCGGTGTCCACCCTGGCCGAGGCGGTGCCGCTGCTGCGGCAGGAGACTCAGGCCGCCCTCGCACGCCTCACGGAGGTGGCCGCGTCGATCACCGCGGCCACCGCGCTGCTGGCCGACCCGGCCGCGCTCGACGCGCATCTGCGCCGGGTCCACGCCGACGCCGACAAGGTCCGCGCCGACGCCGGCGCGAGATCGCCCGCCTGCGGGAGGAACTCGACACCGCCCGCGACGAGCGCGCCGACGCCGAGGCGGCCGCGGCCGCCGCGCTCGCGCAGGCCGACGACGCCGCCGCGCAGCTGACTGCGGCCCGCCGCGAGCACGCGAGTGAACTCGACCGGCTGCGCGCCGACCACGCCACCGCGGTCGAGGCGGTCCAGGCCCGGCCGCCGACAGCGACGCGGCGCACCGACGGCGGATCACCGACCTCGAGACCCTCGTCGAACAGCAGCGCGACCGGCTCGCGCAGCTGCGTGCCGCCGCCGAGCAGGGCGCCGTCACCGTCGGCCGGCTCGACGCCGACCTGGCCGCGGCCCGCGCCGAGACCGCCGCCGAGCGGGAGCGCACCGAGGCCGTGCGCGCCGACCTCGCCGCCGCCCGCGCCGAGACCGCCGCGGCCCGGGCTCAGGTCGATGCCGCCCGCGACCGCGCCGACGAGCTGCGCGCCGAACTGCGCGAGGTGCGCGCCGCGGCAGCATCGGACCCGAACGAGCGGGGATGACCCGCCGAGACCCCGAGGAGCGAGCCGAATTCCGGTGCGTCCCCTGGCGTCGCGCCCCTGACGGCCGGCCCCACCGGTGCGGCAGGAGGATCGTGGTGCGGAGCCGGGTCGCGCCCCGGGCGGGAGTGATCGTCCGCCCGACCTGGCGGGAGCCGAGCCGAAAAGCCCGCCGTGACACGGGCCCCTGCACGCGTGGCGTGCATGCCATGCACGCCATCGGATACCGGGCGGGACGGAAAGCTATAAAATACCGAATACTCCTCTCTGTCGCAACACGTCCCTCCCCGACCGATCACGGGTGTGAACCGCGCCCGCACCGGACCGGCGGGCTCCCGGCAAGGGTGCGACGAGGGCTGCGGCGGAACATTTCCGAAAAGTGTGGTTGCCGTGAGGTTTGCGCACCCGTTCACACCGGGCGGCTCCCGCTGCCGGGACTCTCAGGGGTCATCGCGGCGCGCTCGCACTGGTGGCCCGCCCGGCCTCATCCTCCGGCGGGCGCCGTCGCGATGGCGGCGCCGCCGGCTACGCTGCTGAGCCGGCCGCGCCTGACCGCGCCGCCGCTTTCCGGATGCGGCCGACCCCGGCTGATGGGGCAGTACCCCTGGCGGCGCCGGCAACCGACCCGCCCGGCCGGTCGAGGGTGTCCGTGCCGCCATGGGGTGATGGTCACCGAGCACCCCGGCGGCGAGCGGGGAGTGGAGTCGTTCGAGCGGCGCCTGCGGCGGCGCTCGAACACACCGCCCGGCAGATGCGTGACGAGCATGCCAGCCTCGAGCGCACCCTCGAGGTGATCACCCGGGCCGCGGTCGAGCTGATTCCCGGGGTCGAGCACGCCGGCATCACCCTGGTCACCCGCGGTGCCCGTTTCGAGTCGCGGGCGGCGACCTCGGAGCTCGTTGGTCGTCCACACCGTGTGGCGGACCGGGTCGTAGGCCAACCCGTCGGGATATTTCCCGGTCGGCGCGGTGAACACGACGTCACCGGTGTCCTCGTCGAAGGCGACCAGCTGGTTGCGTCCGGTGGCGGTGGCATACACGCGGTGTTCGTCCGGTACGACGAGCACTCCGTGCACGTCGGGAACATCGGCGAGGGTGCGGACGACCTGGTGAGTGTGCACGTCGACCTCGATGATCTCACCGGCGCCCATGTGGGCGAGGAACAGCAGTCCGCGTCCGGCATCGAGGCTGGTGTAGTCGAACCGCACCGGTCCGCCGGTCAACTGCACCTGCGCGACCTGCCGCAGCGGCAAATCGCCCGTCTGCAGGGACTCGGAGGACGGGGTAGACGAGCATCCGCCGGCCAGGGCGACCATGAGCCCCGCCAGTGTCACGAGGTTTCGCTTGGGCCGCATCTCCACCTCCGGAGCCGATGCGCCCGTGGCTGCAACACTGCGCGTGCGCAGGTACCTCGACGGTGGCCCCGTGGGGTGGCACGAGCGGGAAGAGGTAGGGGCGCCGACCGCAGCGCCGACCGGACCGGGTACGGAGTCGACCGGATGAGAGCGGGGTCTATTCGTGCGGGGGCTCGCCGGTGACGACGTGGTCGGCGTGGTTCATTCCCTCGCGGACCAGGCGGGCGAGGTGACCGTCGCGGATGCGGTAGACGACGTGGCGGCCGTCCTTGCGGGTCTCGACCAGTCCGGTGAAGCGCAGCTTGGCCAGATGCTGGCTGACGGCGGTGCGGGAGGCCGCACACGCTTCGGTCAGGGCGGTGACGTCGGCCTCGCCCTGGGTGAGCAGCCACAGGATGTACAGGCGGGTGGGGTCGGCGAGCATCCGGAACGTGGACGTCGCCGCGTCGAGCCGCTGCGGATCGGGCGTGACCGGGTGGGTCAGGCTTGCCGGCTCGTGCGCCGAGTCGGGGACCGGCTTCATCGCTCACACCCTTTCTGCGGCACCGCTTCGATCTGTCGGGGCTGCGTCGGCCAGACCCGCCCGGCAACCAGTCCTGCGAGTGTAGCGAGCACGGTGAGCAGGACCGCCGCGCTCGGCTGTCCTGCCGTGGCCCCGACCCAGCCGGCGATCGTGTAGGTGACGAAGAAACAGGCATGTGAGAGGGAGAACTGGGCGGTGAACACCGCGGCCCGATTCGCCGGCTCGGAGGCAGAGCGCAGCAGCCGGGCGGAGGGGGTGTTGATCAGGGAGGTGCCCGCACCCAACGCCAGCCAGATCACGGCGAGTGCGACCCATCCGATACTGCGGCCGGGATCGGCCACCAGCAGCGCCGCGGTGGCCGCCAGCCCGATCGGCACGAGGACGGCTCCGGTGAGCATCACCCGCCGGTCCGGGATCCGGTCGAGCATCCGCGGCAACGTGAGCGCCACCAGCATCGAACCTGCGCCGTAGAGGCCGAGCGCGACCGCGACCCCGGTGTTCGAATCGCCCAGGAGGTCGTGGACGTAGACGACGGTGTTGACCAGCACCAGGCCGGTCGCCGACGCGACCACCAGGTTCAGGGCGAGCAGTCCGCGCAGCGTCGGCCGGGCAGACATCACCCGGGAGCCGAGCGTGATCCGGTGCACCAGTGGCACCGAACGATCCGCCGGAGCGATCACCGGAAGCGCCGTGGCCACCACCAGCGACGCCGAGATCACGAACCCGACCATGGTGCCGAGGAACAGGTAGTTGTATGTCATCACTACCAGCAGCGCGGCCGCCAGGACCGGGCTCAGCAGCGATTCGAGATCGTAGGCCAGCCGCGAGAGTGACAATCCGCGGGTGTAGTCCTCCTCGTCGACCAGCACCGAGGGGATCACCGACTGGAATGCCGGGGTGAACGTCGCCGACGCCGACTGCAGCGCGAAGATCAGCACATAGATCTGCCACGGCTGATCCACGAACGGCAGCATCGGCGCGATGGCCGCCCGCACCACGTCCGCCCCCACCAACAGCGCCCGCCGCGGCACCCGATCGGTCACCGCCGAGATCACCGGTGCCACCAGCACGTAGGCGACCATCTTGAGGGCCAACGCCGTTCCCAGCACCACGCCGGCTCGTGCGCCGGCCAGGTCGTACGCCAACAGTCCGAGCGCCACGGTCAGCAGGCCGGTGCCGACCAGGGCGACGACCTGCGCAGCGAACAGACGTCGGAACGTTCGGTTCCGCAGAATTTCGAGCACCCGAGGACCTCCTGCACCGTGGGGCTACCCACCCACCATAGCGCATATGTGCGCACTTAAGCACATGTAGGTGATCGGCCCTGCGGATCGATCACGCTCCCGGCAAAGGCGGGTCGCGTCCGCGATCGACCACCCCGGTGCCGTGGGAGCAGGAACAGGCACGACAGGCGCTGAACGCCCTACGGGACGGCACCGACATATTCGACGTCACCGTCGCCGGGATGGCCGACCAGGTGGGCTCGGCACTCGGGCTCGCAGCGACAACGGCGGTGGCCGCAGCCTACGGCGCTGACCGGCTCGGTGACCTGCCGGCGCTCACCGACGGCTTTTCCGCAGCATTCCTGGGCGCGGGCGCAATCGCAATCGCACTCCTCGGCGCAATCGCCGCGCTCGTCACGATGAAGGCCCCCGCGCGCGAGGACACCCTGCGCTTGGAGGAGCCCGCTTCCACCACCAACTGACCAGAAGCGTGCTCCGGCGCGCGACTCCTCGCCCGCCGGAGTACGCCGAAGATCTCGAAATGTGGACTTTCGGGGGTCGCGACAGTGCGGTATCCGTCGAACAGCAAGTGATCGAAGTGGTGCGCACGAAGGTCGGCCGTTCACCCTCGCTCTGACACCCGCCTCGGGCCAGGACTCGCATCCGGTACCGGCACCCACCCTCCAGTATATACGCCCCGGGGGTATACCTTGGATCTGTAGGTACCCCGGAGGGGTATAAATGAGGAGGAGACCATGACCGAGAACGAGTACCGGGTGACAGGGATGACCTGCAGCCACTGCGAGATGTCGATCCGCGAAGAAGTCGGCGAGATCGTCGGTATCGAGGACATTCGAGTCAGCGCGAAAACCGGCATACTGCTCGTCACCAGCCCCGGCGAAACCCTGCGTGTCAGCATGAGTTGAGTCCACTGGTTCACAGCAACCCCGCCTGCAGGGCGAGATACGGATCAACCCAACGATGACGATGTCCACCCCTACAGCGGTCGAGGACAATGACCGCATGGTCTCCACTCACCCCCGAGCCGACGGACCCCGCCGGCGCGTGTTCAGCCCCGCCGACAAGCTCTCCCACCTGGACGCGTACGAACAGGCCTGCGAGACGAACGAAGGCGGGGCATACCTGCGCCGTGAAGGCCTGTACTCGTCGCTGATCAGCGAGTGGCGCAAACAACGCGACGCCGGCGTGCTCGACGGCAAGCAACCCGGCACGAAGATCGGCAAACTCACCGCCGAGCAGGCCGAGATCGCCCGACTCAAGCAGGAGCTCGCCCGCGCAAACAAGAGACTGACCACCACCGAGGCCGCACTGGACATCATGGGAAAAGCTCACGCTCTCTTGGAATCTCTCTCCGAGAGAGCGGATTTCGACGACAAGCCGAACAAGCGCTGACCGTAGCGTGGACCGAGCTGGCCGAAGCTGGGGTGTCGACGAGGACGGCCAGCACGCTGACCGGTGTGGTGCGTTCGACCGCAGTCCGGCGGCGCACCGCAGCCTCCGCGCCGACACTCGACGTCGCCCACGGGCCCGCGACCGAGCCGGCGAACAAACTCACCGCCCTCGAGCGGCAGCAGATCCTCGATGTGCTCAATAGTGATCGGTTCGTCGATCAGGCTCCGCTCGAGGTGTATGCGCAACTGCTCGACGAGGGCATCTACCTGTGTTCGGTGTCCACGATGTACCGCGTGTTGCGCGAGAATGCGCAGGTCAGCGAGCGTCGCCGGCTCGCGAGGCATCCGGCGAGGACCTGCCCGGAGTTGGTCGCGACCGCGCCGCGGCAGGTGTACTCGTGGGACATCACGAAGCTTGCCGGGCCGGAGAAGGGCCGCTACTTCGATGCGTACGTGATGATCGACATCTACTCGCGGTACATCGTCGGAGTCCATGTTCACGCTCACGAATCGGGTCTGCTGGCGCGGGAGTTGATGGAGCAGATCTTCGCCGTACACGGGATTCCGCAGGTCGTGCACGCTGACCGTGGTACGTCGATGACCAGCAAGTCCGTCGCCACGTTGCTGGCTGATCTCGAGGTCACCCGTTCGCATTCGCGGCCGCGGGTCTCGAACGACAACCCGTACTCCGAATCGATGTTCAAAACCCTCAAGTACGGGCATCGTTTCCCCGAACGGTTCGGATCCCTCAGTCAAGCAAGGGAATTCATGATCGAGTTCACCGACTGGTACAACCACGAGCACCGCCACACCGGAATCGGGTTGCACACGCCCGCCGACGTCCACTTCGGCCTGGCCGCCGGCAAGTCCGCAGAACGCCGGCGGGTACTCGATACCGCCCGCGCCCAGCATCCACACCGCTTCGGCACCGCGGCGGCGCCGAAGATCCTCGACCTACCCGACACCGTCTACATCAACCGGCCAGCCGACCATCCCGAGACCACAGTGGAGGACGAAACGGCAGCCGCCTGACACCCACTGGACTCAAACTGCTTGACACATTCCGTCCTCGGCGGTTCAGCGGGACAGATCGGTTCCCTTCGGGAAGTACTGGCGCAACAGACCATTCGCGTTCTCGTTCGTCGGCCGTTGCCAGGGTGAGTGCGGGTCGGCGAAGAACACTCTCGTGCCGGTATCGAGGGCGAACTGGGCATGACCGGACAGTTCCTTCCCCGGTCCCAGGTCAGGGTCTTGCGGAGCTGTTCGGAAAGGGTGGTCATCGAGGTCGTCAGCGCGGCGTTCAAGGCCGAGTTGATCTTCCTCGACGGTCCCTGGGCCGGCCGGGAGGACGTCGAAGCGGCCACCGCGCAATGGGCGCATTGGTTCAATACCGAACGGGTCCACGGCATGCTCGACTATCGCACTCCGGCCGAGATCGAGGCCGCCTACTACGCGCAAACGCCGGCCGCCTCCGCGGCCTGAGAATTGAACACACGCTCAGCCTCAACAAAACTCGGGACTTGACACCCACTGATATCGCCCCTGACTGCCCGTCAGAGGCGGTTCCGGGTGCCGATGCCACGGACCGGGCACGGCGAGGCCAGGATGGATGAAGACGCAGATATCACTTGTCTTTTCGGTCGCGAGGACGGAATGCAGCTTCACCGGTGAGGGTTCTGATGACAGTTGCGAGGTCGGTATCGGTTAGACAATCTTGATCTTCTACCGGGTGAAAATGGTTGATCCGGTTCTCTCGTTCTGGGCGGGGCGAGCGGTTAGACACGTGTTCTCCTTCGTTTCCGAGCAGGGTTGCGTGGTCACCGCGCGAAAACTGGTGGCGGGTGCCTGTTCCTGCAGGCTGGGTGCGTACTGCCGTTATTCACGTTCAGGTTGGCGGGCAGGCGCGCTGCGCCTATCGGTGTCGATCCGCCAGGGGCCTATCCACCGGCATTGCGGCAGGAAGGAGTTTGAAGCCAACGCATGCAAGAGTGTTGAGATTTATATGTGTAGAGGTGTGATTGAATTGGTGCATGGGACACGGTATGCGGGTTCGTTCAGCGACCCCGGTGGTCGCTTTGGACCCGGCTGCGGCGGCAACAGTCGCGGAGACTTTGCAGGCATTGGCGTCACCGAATCGACTGTTGATGCTGGCCAGGTTGCGGCAAGGACCATGCGGAGTCACCGAGCTCGCCGAGGCTGTCGGTATGGAACAACCTGCGGTTTCTCACCAGCTCCGCCTGTTGCGAGCGCTGCGGTTGGTGATCGGCGAACGCAGTGGCCGTAGCGTGGTGTACAGCCTCTACGACTCGCATGTCGCGTCGTTGTTGGACGAAGCGGTATACCATATCGAACACCTCAGGCTCGGTGCACCGGAGTCCCACTTGCCATAAACGCCTACAGCGTCACCGCGTTACCTTCCGCGAGTTCAGTACTCACCGAGCCAAATTTGGAACCACCGTCATGACGTGCGGGCGTACCCCGTCGGCTCAGACCCGTCGGGGTACGCCCGCACTGCTGCTGGATGGAAACGCTGGGAATGTCAGTCGATGATGGCCATCGATTCCATGCGCTCGCGGATCTCATCTTCGCTGATCAGCCCCGAATCGACCACGCTGGCCTCGAGCGCCTTTGTCCAGCTCTCGTAGTATGCCTCGCAACCGTTGGCCTCAGCGATCGAGTGAATGAGACGCTGCCGGAAGAACTCCCATTCGTACGACTTCTGATCCGAAAGCGCGATGGCGACCCCGAATGCCGTTGCTTCCCAAGGCTCGGTGAATACAAGCTCGCCATTGTCGCGGGGCGGTGCGGCGGTCCCAGTCGCCGGGAGCCGATCAGTGAGTGTGTCTTCACTCATACGATCACTTCCTGCGGTGTGAGCGCATTACTGACACCGATCATCGAGTCCCGACTCACCAGCTTCGCCAGCTCGTCCTCGGACCAACCGTCGGTGCCGGCGGCCGTTCCGGGATGACGATGTAGCGGATTTCGGAGCTGCTGTCCCAAACCCTGACCTCCACCTCATCGGGGATGTCGAACCCGAAATCGCGCTTGAGTACTCCACGAGGGTCTGCTACCACTCGGGACCGGTACTCCATGCTCTTGTACCAGGCGGGCGGGAGGCCAAGCACCGGCCACGGATAGCACGAACACAGAGTGCACACCACTACGTGATGTGTTTGGGAGTCGTTGAAGACGGCCGAGATCTGGTGTGCCTGCTCGCCGGCATAGCCCAATGACGCCATCGCGGCCGTCGCGTCTTCTTCGAGCCACTTGCGGTACTCAGGGTCCACCCAGGACTTGGCCACGACCTTGGCACCGCCCATCGGGCCGATCTCGTTCTCGTAGTACGAAACGACTCGGTCGACCGCGGCGGGCGTGATGAGCCCTCGCTCGTACAGCAAGGTTTCGATTGCCTTGGTACGTGCCTCGTACTCCGTGTACTTATTGACGTGCTCGCTCACTATCGTATTCCTTTCACGCAGAGATCAGGTACGGTTCCCAGAGATCGACGCACACTACGTCTTTCCCGTTTCCGTCGTCGCCCCACAGTTCCTGGGCGGAAAACGCGACCGTGTAGAGCGGGCGGGGATCGTCGCCGAGGCCGGCGGAGCTGCTCTCGGGATAGATCTGGCACCCGTGGGAGGTGACGATTTCCCCGATTCTGTTCCGCACATATTTCGGGCACCGTGTGTGTCCCAGCGGGTTCATGTTCTTCACTTTGACCTTGTCACCCAGGGAGAAACTCGGCTCCGCTCCTGGAAGCACTAGGGAGTGGGGCTCGTGAAGCCTCTCGATCGCCTTCTCGATCTCGGCCGGATCGAACTTCCGCGACGGGTTCCTGTCCGTGTACCGACCCTCGAGGATCTCCTGCACGCGGTGCTTTCGCTCTTCTTCGGTGATGATCTTGTCGGCGACGAGGATACGTTCCGCCGCACTCAGCCAGTGGGTGTAGTACGAGTTGCGAATCTCGTTGACGTAGTTTTCGTTCCCCATCGACTCCCGGAAGAACCGCGACTTGTCCCACCACGACATGCCCTTGAGATGCATCCAGGTCAGAATCGACAGGGTTCGACCCTCCCACTCGTAGTGGAAGAAGGGCTCGTCCTTCTGATAGGGGACCGGTCCGTATCCGGTCATGCCGCCTGTGTCGTGGATACCATCCATTTCCTCATTCCTTTCATCGGAGCTGGGCTCAAAGAGGGTCCAGCTGGCTTCTACTCGTAGGGAGAAGGTGTCAAATGTTCCGGCAACGGAATGGCGATATCAGTTGGCTTGAATGAATCCTTCACAGCACAACAATCATTGAACGGCGTCACAATGTGTCCGGATTGACTGTACCGGCCGGTTCTCGTTCGAAAAGAGAAGGGGCGCATGGATACCATCCCTGCGTTCGGGCGCTCTCCCCGCACACTACGGGGACGTGATTCGGTTCTGGAAGTAACAAGATTGAATCGCTTGCGCTGAATCTTGAGGCGTTGCCAGGACACGCATCGGTCCGGGAGGCTAAGTTCCCTCCGGGTGTCTGCGTCTCCGATCTCTCGGCTCCCACCCTTCGATGTTCGAGCTGCAGACTTCGCCTGCCGCCCTACGTGACAATTTTTACTTCACATCGGAACGGATGTCAATGTGTAGATGTGTTAATCCTGCGCATCCCAAAACAGGATGAAGACTCCGGCGATCGCATGATGCCTATGGTTGGCTCCGCATGCTCGTAGCAACCGTGGTCGTCCAACGGCGGCGGCAGGGGATCAGCATTGTCAGACGTCGTAGTGTTGCCGCGGTCGCAGTCCGGGCCGATGCGCAGAGCACGAAGAAGGGTGCGCTCGGTGACGTGCGGCACCGACCTCGACAAGTGGTCCGCGACGAGCGCCCTCGCAGGCGTTGGCGCCGAGTCAAAGCCCCTAGGAGGGGAGGGAACCGCCACGACTGTTGGCTGTCACGGCTGGGCTGCGGATTTCCGGGACAGGACGCCGGCGGCCTTCGTCTCAGGTGCTCGACTGCCGCTAGGTGTTCGTGACCGCGGCTGCCTTCCGGCCGAGGATGCGTAGGTCCCGCCGTGGGCGACGTCCGCCATGGCGATCCGCGCCAACTGAAGAGCCGTGAGGGCCGCTCGGGCGTTCACAGCAGTTGCCAGAGACGGCAGGCAGGGACGACGCCGGTTCCGGTCTTCGGCGTAGGCGGGAGGAGGGGTGGGTGGGTTGCACATCCGACTAGCGCCCAGGCATCGTCCACTCACGTGTAGGATCGACTCCAAGTACTTCCACTTGAAATAATTTGTTCAGTGGATATCCTCTTGATGAGGAGGTAAGATCAACTGCGCGTGGACGGGGAGGGACAGGAATGATCGAGTCGGAAGCGGTGGCTGAATCCGGAAATGTCGTTCGATCACCTTTGGTCGGAGGCGCCCTGGAAGCCGTGAGCCGGTCCCTGAGTCGTAAAATCCATAACGTGGTCGATCAAGAGAAGTTGACCGCGGACCAGTGGTACGTATTGGACATCATCGTCCGCAACGATGGTATCGCGATGACCGAGATCGCTCGATTCCTGGGCTCACCTGCGCCGACAACGACGAAGCATGTGGATCGCCTGGTCACCACGGCGCTGGCGTTCCGCCTTCCTGATCACGCCGATCGCAGGAAAGTACTGGTCCATGCTTCGAAGCGCGGCGGTTCTGCTCACAGTCGGTTGCTCCCACTCGTGCAGCAGGTCGAGGACGAGTTCATGGATGAACTCGCGATTCCCGATCGGCAGGTCCTGCGCACGGTATTGGAAACGTGGTTCGAGTAACGCACTTTCATCTGTGTGCCTCGACATCGCTCGAAACGCATCAACGCAACTCACACATGGGAAACCTGCGCTAAAATGTCGAACTCTACTCCGTCAGCCCGCGCGATGTACATGTCCTGAGCGAGATGGCGACCGTCGAAGCGGACATGGCCTCTAGGGCTGTCGTAGTCGAGGGTACGGTCTGCGTGATAGCTCAGAGACATCGGGTCGAGATCGCCGGCCCGGTCTGCAAGAGTGGCCAACAGTCGAATGCCCTCGTAGCACGACTCTCCAGGCGAAGTGATCGGCGGGGCGGTCGGGCCGAAGTGCTTGATGTACCTGGATTCGAAATCCATGCTGTGCCCGGTGACCAGGCACTCGAAGAACCCCGACACCGAGTAGAGTCCGTGCGCGGCGTGTGCGCCGCTTGCCAACAGCATGTTCTCGTCCATCAGCGGACTGAGTCTGACGATGTCGCGGTGCAGCCCTTTCCGTGAAAAAGACCGGTTGAACTGTACTGCGTCCTGGCCGAGGAGGAGGACGAGAACGCCATCGGCCCCCGACATCTCAATTGCCTCGAGCGTTGAAGTGAAGTCGGATGTGCCTAGTGACAAGAACTCGCACGACGCCAGTCGAACGTCGCTGCGGCCTCGACTCGGTCGCTGGTTCGACGCCAGGAATTCGCGAATGACCGAGACAGTCTTTCGAGGCCAAACGTAGTCACTGCCAATGACATACCACTTACGCACGCCGATCTCAGTCATCCATTCCAGGGCAGGAAGAATCTGATTCGTCGGTACCTCTCCCGTCATGAACACGCCGTCGGAGTTCTCGCCGCCCTCGTAGACTGCGGTGTAGACATACGGAATACGTCCGCCGATGGCGCTCACGATGCGTCGACGAACAGCAGACGTGTGCCACCCGACTACGGCGTCCAATTCCCGACGTTTCGTCTGGTCGGCGATGCATGCTGCTACGGCGGACGGGTCCGCGCCCCCGTCAACGAAGACCGGCGTAACCTCTCGGCCCAGGATTCCGCCGCCCGCGTTGAGCTCATCGATGGCGTACTCGGCGCTCGCCTGGCATGACGGACCGAAAATGCCGGACGGTCCACTCTGAGGTAGCACCAAGCCCAGGTTCAGTCGGCCAAGGGGCACAGCGGTCTCCTTGCGGGGATCTAGGCAACATGCTCCCTGGAGTATGAACCCGTTCACATTGCTCTGTCCATGACCGGGTGTTTCGCGACGGTTAACGTGTGCGCGATCGACGGCCTCAACCAAGTCATGGAGGGGAGAACCGCACATTCGTGTCGTTCGAAACGGCGGACCGATCGGCCGCACGGTCCCAACCTGCTGTGAAGCCTGGGATCTCTTGAGCGAGCGGTCGGGCGAGTGTGTCGAAGCCGTAGATCGTGCAGGTGCGCGCCGGATAGGGGCCAAAGAGGGGCCTCGCCCCAGGGCCGGCGGGTCACGTCGTTATCGGTCTCACGGGGAATCGACGTTCACGGGCATTCCCGTCGGCCAGTGACTCTGCGCTCGGTAACGTAGCCGGCACGTGAAGCCTGGAGACACCTAGTGCCGCATCACGCAACGTTTGCCCTGTCGATGATCTCGCGCAGCCGCCGATCCTCGGCGTGCTTGTTCCGCCAGATGATGTAGCGCCGAATCATCGACGACTGCTCCCGATGACTACCGTGATCGGTGCCGTCGAGCGCGAAATACCGCAACGCGGTGAACTGCGCCTCGATGCGGTTCAACCACGAACTGTTCGTCGGGGTGTACGCGAACTCGACGTTGTTCGCCCGGGCCCACTCGGCGACCCGCCGGCACTTGCGCGTGGTCAGATGGGGTGAGAAGTTGTCGCACACGATCGCGAGCCGGACCTCGGCCGGGTACAGGCCGCGCAGATACCGGCAGAACTCGAGGAACTTCGTGCGGTTCTTCGTCGTCTTGACGTGCCCGTACAGCCTGTCCTTGCCCAGGTCGTACGCGGCGAACAAATGACGCACTCCGTGCGGTCGGGTGTAGGTCGCCCGCCGCCGACGGCGCGGCTCGCGGTCCGGGTCCTTGTGCTTGCCGCCACGCTCGGCCCACTGCCGGCCCGGATGTGGCTGCAAGTTCAAGGGCCCGAACTCGTCGAGGCAGAAGATCGCCTGTGGCTCATCGGGATCGGGCACGACCTCGCCATCAGCGATGGCGTACAGGTGCTCGACGCGAGCCTTCTTGGCCGCGTAGTCCGGGTCCTTGGACCGTTTCCACGTCTTCACTTTTTGAAACGAGACACCCTCCTCTCGGAGCAGCACGCGCAGACCCTCGTGGCTGATGTCGTCGACCACCCCTCGGCGACCAGGAACTCGGCGAGTTTGGTCAGGCTCCAGGTCGAGAACGGCAGATCGTGCTCGACGGGGGTGGACTTGGCGATCTTCTTGATCTCGCGGCGTTCGGGCAGGGTGAACTTCTTCGGTCGGCCGCCGGCGTATTTCGGGTAGAGCGAGTCGAATCCGTCGGTGTTGAAGTTGTGGATCACGTCGCGAACCCGGTCGGCGCTGGTGAAGCTGACTTCGGCGATCCTAGGTACCGGCATGCCTTGGGCGGAGAGCAGGATCATCTGGGCGCGACGCCAGGTCACCACCGATCCGGTGCCGCGGCGGATGATCCGGACCAGCCGTTTACCTTCGTCGTCGTCGAGTTCTCGCACTCGTACTCGTTCTGCCACCTATCCAGGCTGACCGACGCCGTGGTCAACACACCGCAACCGGGCGGCGTGTCGACCCCAACAGGGCAAAGGTTCACGGGCGCGGCACTAGGGCTTGGGAAATTCCGCCGGAGGTGCACCAGCTGGGCAACCACAGCACGATTCTCCGTGTCCGTGCCAAACCCACATTCAGTCAGCTGGTCGTACGGGTTCATCTCTCTGAAAATTGCGTTCTGTAACTAATGTTCGCTGTGCACGCCTTCGGGCCTGGGACCCATGTCGGGCTACCGTCGGGGGAGGACTCGCACGACCCTGCCTGTTCGGCGCGTTACAAGAATCTTACGAAAATCTACTTCACAATGACAGTATCTGGTCTACCCTGAGAGCACACAACCTCACAGCCGTGCGTGTACCACCGGCGACGGACGGGCGAGTCGGCTCCGTACGGCGGTCTGTCTCAAGGGATGTGCAGGTATGAACTACGAGCCGCCTACGTGGCGGTGGCACGAACCGAGGCATGGGAAGGGGTTTGCCACTGATGCACGATCGACGCCGACGCAGGAACAGCCCCACACCGAGCAGCGGCGGTCATAGATTCGCAAGGTTGTAGACGTTCAATCGGACAGTCCACGTTTAGCGCCGTTCGCCCCCTGGTCGGCCGGCCTCTTGGGAGCGCGAGTTCTCAGATTCCGCTGGAAAGGAGCTTGCCAGTATGCATATCGCAGAAGGATTCTTACCGCCACTTCAAGCGGCGGCCTGGACGGTGGCGGCCGCGCCCTTCGTTGTTCATGGCGCGACCGCGGTGGTGCGCCAGGTACGTGAACGACCTGAGACGCGACTGCTATTGGGCGCTGCAGGAGCATTCACATTCGTACTATCGGCGATCAAACTGCCGTCGGTGACAGGTACCTCGAGTCATCCAACCGGGACCGGTCTCGGAGCAGTGCTGTTCCGCCCTCCGGTGATGGCTTTTCTGGGGACCGTAGTCCTTCTCTTTCAGGCACTTCTTCTAGCGCATGGTGGCCTTACAACCCTCGGAGCTAATGCCTTCTCCATGGCGATCGTCGGTCCATGGGTGGGGTACGCCGCCTGGCGAGGGCTACGATTACTCAACGCGCCAGTAGCTGTGGGCATATTCGCCGCGATGTTCTGCGCCGATCTCGCCACCTATTGCACGACCTCGGTCCAGTTGGCAGTAGCATTCCCCGATGCGACAAGCGGGATCCTGGGCTCGCTGGTGAAGTTCCTCTCGGTATTCGCGATCACGCAGATTCCGCTCGCTGTCATCGAGGGACTGCTCGGAGTTCTGGTATTCCGCACGCTGCGCCACATCGCCGGTCCGGAGCTTGCAAGCCTGAGAGTGCTGACACGTCGTGCCCGGCGCGGAGCAGAGGCCCGGACGGAGGATAGCTATGTCGCGTCATAAGTCTGCACTCACGAGCGCATCATTGGTAATCGCGATCGCTGTAATATTCTACGCATCGATATGGATGAACCGGGATCAAGCAGCGGACTCGAGCTTCGTCGGCAGCGACACAGCCGCTACGGAGTACATCGAAGAAAACAACCCCGAATACCGTCCCTGGTTCGCACCGGTCTTCACACCGACATCAGGAGAGATCGAATCGGGTCTCTTTGCATTGCAGGCCGCGCTCGGTGCAGGAGTGTTTGGATTCGCTCTGGGCGCACTTTGGCAGCGGCGACGAGCCGAGTCAGGATCGCGTTCGACGACGCCGGTCCCGGCGGCCGCCGCAGAGCCTGAAGATTGACATGGGACGGGGTGTCCCCGCCGAAGGGAGCGCAATGGCCTCGAGTGCAGCAGGAATCGACACTGTCGCATGGCGAAGTCCCTGGCGGCAAAAATCGGTAGCGGAGAAGGCAGCGCTCTACGGCGGTGTCACGGTTCTGGCGTTGACGTTGCCGCCCTGGCCGACGATCCCGCTGCTGCTGTCGGTATGCCTAATAACCTCCAAACCGGCTGGTATCCGATTAGGGCATATGCTCCGCTGCGCTCGCGGGCCTGCGACATTCATCCTCATCGCGGCCGCATCGACCATGCTCTCGGTGGACTTGAACAACTGGCAACTGTCAGTACCCCCAGAAGGAGTCGTACACGGAGCGACGCTGGCCGCTCGAGCGATAACCGCATCGATTGCGATGTTGATGTTTGCCTCGACGACGCCCATCACCACGGTGATGGGATCGCTCCGACGGCTCGGTGTCCCGGGCCCGTGTATCGACGTGGTGACCGTCATGTACAGACTGGTCTTTGTCCTACTTGAATCGATCTCGGTGATCAGGCAAGCACAGATCTCGCGGCTCGGATACTCGACCGCCAGACGTACCCTCGACTCGGCGGGGCTGCTCACCGCGGCGGTGCTTACTCGAGCATGGTCGCAGGCTAGCCGGTTGGAGATGGGACTCGCAGGGCGGGACTTCGGAATATCGATGCCGACCCTCGATGAACCGATTGTGAACTGGCGTTTCATCGGCGCCTGCGCATTGACGTTCAGCGCGATTGTTGGGGCATCCCTGCTGGAAGGAATATTGCCTTGAGCCACTTATCTTTACGCGCCGGAGGAATATCCTACGCCTATCCCTCAGGAGTCGAACCCCTCACCGACGCAACTATCGCCATTCCGCCGGCGTCACGTGTTGCTATCCTGGGAGCCAACGGATCCGGTAAGACCACGCTCTTGAAGATCCTCGCTGGCTCCCTTCGGCCCACCCGCGGAATCGTCGAAGTCGACGGCGTTCCGCTTCGGCATGACCGCCGCGGGCTTCGGCGCCATAGGCAATCCGTTCAGCTAGTTCTGCAGGATCCCGATGACCAGTTGTTCTCGGCGGATGTCGCACATGATGTGGCGTTTGGACCGGCGAATCTCGGCCTAGAACGAGCAGAAATTTCCGAACGAGTCGCTGAGGCGCTCGACCTACTGTCCATCGAATCCCTGTCCAGTCGGCCCACACATGAGCTGTCCTACGGAGAACGCAAGCGCGTGACCATTGCAGGTGCGATGGCGATGCGACCTTGCGTTCTATTGTTGGATGAACCCTCGGCTGGGCTTGATCCGGCAGGCATCGAGGAGATGTTCCGTGCGCTCGACCGACTTGAGGAAAAGCAGACGACGGTCGTCTTGTCGACTCACGACACCGCTCTTGCCTTCGAATGGGCTGACTCCGTGGCGGTGGTACAGGGAGGCAAGGTCCGGCAAGGAGACCCGGACCGGTTACTGCGCGACGGTGACCTCATGGCGGCGGCACGATTGCGGCCGCCTTGGCTGATCGACCTATGGGATCACCTGCGCACACTCGGTGTCGAACTACCGCGCTCCGTGCCGCGGAATACGGGAGAATGTGCGAAACAGATTTCCGAAACACTAGTGCCCCGTGTCACCTCCATACAGAGCCCCCTCTGCGCCGGAATGGGACTCCAAGGTGGATCGACATGCCAGCATTCCGGCTGATCTGTCATCTAGTGCTCCCGCTGTGGGGAGATAGTTCACGCCCGGTGGCCTCGAGAACGGAAGACACGCCGATTTTCGGCTGAGCATTCGGCTCGCGAAAACGATCGAATCCCCGTCCGTTTCCCGAGCCGACTCGGTTGAGGGTATTGACCGCCTGGAAAAGGTGCACAGCATCGACTGAGCCCTGATCCACCGATGCAGATCCGGGTTGGCTGATTTCGCGGTCGCGGTGTGGTGATGTTCGGGTGGGCATAGCGAAGTTGCCGGCCGGGTGCCGCCCTTCCACGTCTTCAGTTTCCTCGGTTGTGCCGGGGTGCGGCTCGGTGGTAAGGGTGCTGCCGCCCACAGCGACTGCCACGCCGCCATACATGGCCAGTGGTCGGGCAGGTGGAGAACGAGCCGTCTCCCGGTGGTGGCGATGCGGGCGGGCAGGTTGATGATCCGGGTGCGCACGCTGGCCCAGCGTGCTTTGGGCAGGTCGGCGGCGACCGCGCAAGCGCGGGCAAGCGCGGGCAAGATTGAACGCGATCACCGCCTGTGCCACCCACGCAGCGTTCGCCGCGTACTTGCCGCTGGGCAGGTGGGCCAGGGGCCCGGCCTCGAGTTCGGCGATGACCTGCTCGACGATCGCGTGGCCGCGGTGGTACCGATCGGCAGCGACCGCTGGCAGGGTGCTGTTGGTGATGAACGCATGGTGTCGGTAGGTGGCGAACAGTCCGCCCTGCTCGCTGCCGTCACCGGCCGACGGTTGCAGGCGCCGGACCCGCCGCACAACGAGCCGGCACGCGACGTGCTCGGCCTTGCGTCGACCGGTGAACGCCACGAACGGGACCTCGGCGATCTCGGCGTCGCTGATCCAGCGTCGATCTTCCTCGTCCCACACCGCGTGGGGATACTCGATCGAGGTCCACGCGTCGGCGGCGATACCGGAGTTCGCATTCCTGACCTTCGGGTTCATGCGGGTGGTGACCGAGTATCCGACTTGGTGCCGCAGGGCGGTGCCGACAAAGGCGTAGCAGAAGTAGGCGGAGTCGGCCCGCGCCGGGATCGGACCGGTGGTTCCGGGCCCCGCGGGCGGTGCCGATCGCCTGGGCCGGCGGTCGTCCCGCACCGGTGTGGGAGGCGCAGTTCCCGCGCCGGAGCCGGGCGCGGGCGATCACCGGCGCCGTGGTCGCGGTGCTGAGCGTGGCCAGTTGCAGGTTCAGCCCGCGGATGCCGGTGTACCCGAACGCCGCTGCTTGCGTAGCGTAGCCGTGGACCGGGCCGATCGTGGGGGCACCGCCCTGCACGAAGTGCTCGGGGGAGCGTCGACATCGACGAACGTGGTCGTCTCGTCGTCTCCGGCGAGCAAGGCGGGGAGCCGGTCGGTCAGACCGGCCAGCAGTGCGGCGTTGACCTTGTCGAGTTGCTGGACGTGCCCATGGGTGAACGAACGCAGGAACGTGCCCAGCGTCGACGGGGCGCGCACCCCGGCGAACAACCTGCCGGTGCCGCCGTGGCGGAGCAGATCCAGGTCGTCGATCGAATCCGCACCCGCCACCATTCCCGCGAGCACGCTCGTCGTCTTCACGGCAGCGTTCGGGGACGGCACCGTCAGCGTCTCGAGCAACTCGTACAGGCCAGCTGATTCGGCCAGCCGCAGCGCCGGGACCAGACCCGCAGTCGAGACGAGGTTGGGATCGTCGAACACCTGACGAATCGTGTGAGAGGGTTTCACCTACGAGGTGCCCTTCCTGTGCAGTTCGGATCGGACGTCGCAATCCAGATCTTCCCTGCTGGGAAGGGCACCTCGTTCTACACCACGCTCAACACACCGACCAACATCGGTGGATCAGGGCTGAGCTGCCGCTTCGTGTGGAATACTCCGCTGTCCTCTTGGGATCGCGGCAAGGTCACCGGCACTGCTGGCGGCAGCACCACCGGCCTTGCGCCCCGGAGGCGGCGACGCATGCCTAGATTTTGTCCGGCCAGGACGGGTAAATGGGTCTTGCCAACGATTACAGCCGATCGTTACAGGGGAGGAATACGCCGAAAGCCGGCGGATTCCTCCCACGTCCGTGCTGGCGAGGAGTGCACTGGGGCGGCAACGGTAGAGAGCGCCCTCGGATGGTGCGTTCAGGGATCGGCCACGTCAGCTCGGGCTGACGACACGCGGCAGCGTCGTCAAGCACGGCCTTTGAGCATCATGTTCCAGTACATGAAGGGCAATCCGTATCGTTTGAGATACCACATGTCCCGCCGTGACCTGGCGGTGTCGATCAATGGCAAGGACGGCGTGTGCGTGGCTGTGTAGTCGAATTCGGCGAGTAGCACAGTCTTTCGCGAGGTGGTCAACGGACACGATCCGTATCCGTTGTATCTCGCCCGAAGCGGCCGGCCGGACAGCGAGGCGGTGAGGTTCTCAGTGACGACAGGGGCTTGCTTACGTACCGCCGCACCTGTCTTGGCGTTCGGCGTCGATCCCACGTCACCGAGAGCAAAGATGTCGGGAAATCGATTGTGCTGCAGGGTGTACTGGTCGACATCGACCCACCCGTCCGGATTCAGAGGATCAGACAGCGGGGAGTCCTTGATCCAGTCCGGGGCCGATTGCGGGGCCACGACATGCAGCAGGTCGTAGGTCAGCGTGTCGGAACTGTCGGTGTGGCGATCAACGATTGTCACTCGGCGACCGTCCGGGTCTATTCTGCTCAGCTCGCTGTTGAGCCTGACTTCGATTCCGTACCGCGCTGCAGTACGGGTCAGTTCGTCAGCGAAGGATGCGATGCCGAACATCGCCGCTAGGGGCAGCACGAGCACCACCCGGATATCACCTAAGACGCCCTGTCGGTCCCAGTGGTCACAAGCCAGGTAGGCGATCTTCTGAGGCGCACCCGCACACTTGATCGGTCCGGACGGCATCGTGAACACAGCGGTGCCCGCCCGCATGTTGCGGATCAGTTCCCACGTCTTGGGCACCAAATCGCGGACATAGTTGCTCGAGGCAAAGGGAGTGGCCAGAGCTGCGTGTGCTCCGGGAATGGCGTCCCAATCGGACTGCAAGCCGGGACAAACCACGAGTCGGTCATATCCGAGTTCACGTCCGTCGTCGGTGACAATCACCTTGCGCTCCGGACTGACTACTTCCGCGGCACTGCGAACCCACGACACTCCTTTGGGCATGACCGACGCCTGAGGGCGGCCGCTTTCGGTCATGCTCGCACACCCACCGCCGACCAAGGTCCACAGGGGCTGGTAATAGTGCGTGACTGCCGGATCGACGACACAGACGTCATGCCCGCGGCGTCGCAGGCGCGAAGCCACACTGATTCCGGCGCTGCCTCCCCGAGTACAACGATTTCGTGATGAGCGGTGAGTGAGGGCATATGGCGCTGTCCGATCCTTCCGATTTCTCCGACAAAGAAATGTCCGGCAATACTACTGTTGAGTGCGATCAGGCCGAATGGAACCTCATCGTTCTCAGGACTCAGTGCACTTCGCCGCGGTCGCGATGATCACCCCATCACGAACTTCGGTGAGTATGTGCAGCGGCCTGACGGCCGATTCTGTGGAGACGATTACTCGCGCGATCGGCGCATGCAACTGTAGTCGTACGGCTCGCCTGAGATTCCGAGCTCCGTATATCGCGTCAAATCCAGTATGCACAAGGTGATCGAGCACTGCTTCGCTCGGCGACCAAGAAATATTTCGTGCCGATAGTAGAGCCTGTAGCCGAGCCAGTTCGAGGTCGACAATCGCCCGGGAAGTTTCCCTGGTGAGCTGCTTGAACTGCACGATTTCGTCGAAACGGTTGAACAACTCGGGATCGAAAAATTCCTCAACCGCGGTCGACACCGCATCATCGACGGAATCGATGGTGTCGGAGGTCCTCGACAATTTCCCGCGTAGCTTGGAAAGGAACGTGTGTCTTGTTGCGCGTAGGCGCGTGGCGATCTCGGCCGAACCCAGATTCGACGTCAAGAGCACGATCGAGTTCCGGAACGAGATGGTAGACGTGCCGGACGTCAAATTTAGCATGCCGGTGTCGAGGACCTGGAGTAGCGACCGGAGTACTGTAGCGTGAGCCTTTTCCACTTCGTCGAACAGAACGATACCGGGACGCGAAATGTTACCCTCGACGAGCTCGCGATTGAAAAGAGTGAACTGCTCCTTCGATCCAGCGTATCCGGGTGGAGCTCCGGAAATCGACGCCGAATAGTGCTCTTGTGCCAGTGAATTCATATCGATACGACATAGTCTGTCGGGATCTCCGGTGACTTCCGCGGCCAGACGCCGTGCGAGTTCGGTTTTTCCGACTCCGGTCGGACCGACAAAGAGTAATGATGCAATGGGGCGATGGGGATCGCGAATTCCGGCAGCGGCGATGGTGAGCGCTCGGACAACGGCGTCGATCGCCTCGTCCTGCCCGATGATCGCATTCTTGAGATTGTCCGACAATTGTGACGGTGACGTACTCCGACCCATGCGGAAACCGTACGGAGCCGGTTTGCTGACATGCCCCGAATTCATGTCATTGACTTTTTCGGACAAATAGCCGGACAAGATCTTTCTCCCTCCGGAGCAGAAATTTAATTACTGAACTAGCTAGCATGTTGTGATGCGCCACTGAAGAACAAGTCTTGTTGCAGACATAACTACCAGGCAGAATCCGCAGATTGCTATCGGCGTTGCTGGCGGCATCGGCCAGAGCCGGCCGACGTTGCAGCAAGTCGATTAGAACGCGTTCGCTGCGTGTTCGTTGCCTCGGTCGGAATGACAGCGGATCCATTCCATGACCGGATCGTGTCGGAGGTACAGTACTGGCGGTTCGTAAGGTAGCGAGCAGCGACTGCTCCACGTACGAACGGCTCATCGCTGTGGTCGGCGAGCGGATGAGTGGTCCCGACACCACCGAGGAACTGTCCCTCAGGCATTGCCGGAACGCAGACCGCCGAAGACCTTCGGGTCGACCAGGGTGGAGGTGTCGCCGAGTTCGCGGCCCTCGGCGACGTCGCGCAGCAGGCGGCGCATGATCTTGCCGGAGCGGGTCTTGGGCAGTTCCGGCACGACGGAGATCTGCCGGGGCTTGGCGATCGGGGAGATCTCGGTGGAGACCTGGTTGCGCAGTTCCGCGATCAGCGTGTCGCCGGTGTTCTCCACGCCCTCGCGCAGGATCACGAACGCGACGATGCCCTGGCCGGTGGTCTCGTCGGCGGCACCGACGACGGCGGCCTCGGCGACGGCCGGGTGCCCGACGAGGGCGGATTCGACCTCGGAGGTCGAGATGCGGTGCCCGGAGACGTTCATGACGTCGTCGACGCGGCCGAGCACCCACAGCGCCCCGTCCTCGTCGTAGCGGGCGCCGTCGCCGGCGAAGTACCAGCCCTCCTCGGCGTAGCGGGACCAGTAGGTGTCCTTGTACCGGTCCATGTCGCCCCAGATGCCGCGCAGCATCGACGGCCACGGCTGATCGAGCACCAGGTAGCCGTTGCCGCCGGCCCCGAGCGGTCGGGCGTTGTCGTCGACGATCTTGGCGGAGATTCCCGGCAGCGGCGCCATCGCCGAGCCCGGCTTGGTGGCGGTGATGCCCGGCAGCGGGGAGATCATGATCGCCCCGGTCTCGGTCTGCCACCAGGTGTCGACGATGGGAGCGGTGCCCGAGCCGATCACCTCCCGGAACCAGCGCCAGGCCTCCGGGTTGATCGGCTCGCCGACCGAACCGAGCAGGCGGATCGAGGACAGGTCGTGCGCGTCGGGGATCTGCCGGCCCCACTTCATGAAGGTGCGGATCAGGGTCGGGGCGGTGTAGTAGATGCTCACCCCGTACTTGGCGATGATCTCGAAGTGCCGGTGCTCGTTCGGCGAGTTCGGGGTGCCCTCGTAGACGACCTGGGTCGCGCCGTTGGACAGCGGGCCGTACACGATGTAGCTGTGCCCGGTGACCCAGCCGATGTCGGCGGTGCACCAGTACACATCGCGGCCCGGCTTGTGGTCGAACACGTAGTGGTGGGTGTACGAGGCCTGCGTCAGGTAGCCGCCGGAGGTGTGCACGATGCCCTTGGGCTTACCGGTGGTGCCCGAGGTGTAGAGGATGAACAGCGGGTGCTCGGCGTCGAACGGCTGCGCGGTGTGCTCGGCGGAGGCCTTGTCCACCGTCTCGTGCCACCACAGATCGCGCCCGTCGGTCCAGTCGACGTCGATGCCGGTGCGCTTGACCACCAGCACGTGCTGCACCGACGCCGCCTCGGCGACCGCCTCGTCGGCGGCCGGCTTGAGCGGGGCGGCCTGGCCACGGCGCCACTGTCCGTCGACGGTGACCACCAGCTTGGCGCGGGCGTCGTCGATGCGTGAGCGCAGCGCGTGCGAGGAGAAACCGCCGAAGACCACCGAGTGGGTCAGGCCCAGGCGCGCGCACGCGAGCATCGTCACGATCGCCTCGGGGATCATCGGCATGTAGATCGCCACCCGGTCGCCGGCGACCAGGCCGAGGTCGGTGAAGGTGTTCGCCGCCTTGGACACCTCGGCGAGCAGATCGTTGTAGGTCAGCGAGCGCGAATCGCCGGGCTCGCCCTCGAAGTGGATCGCGACGCGGTCGCCGTTGCCGGCGAGCACGTGCCGGTCGACGCAGTTGTAGGCGACGTTGAGCTGCCCGCCGACGAACCACTTCGCCACCGGCGCCTCGGACCAGTCCAGCACCTCGGTCCACGGCGTGGCCCAGTCCAGCCGCTGCGCCTGCGTCGCCCAGAACCCGAGCCGGTCGGCGTCCGCGGCGGCCTGCAACTCGGGACCGGCGTTGGCGGTGGCGACGAACTCTGCGGACGGCGGATACGTCGTGGCTGGAGAAAGTTGGACGGTCGTCATGATAGGCACCTTTTCTCAACGTCTTTGAAGTGCTGGTATATCCGCAGCGAGCGATGCTCAGAGAATACATGCTGCCTAACGGAAGTAAAGATTCACAGAGGTGGTCGTGCGAAGGGATCGACCTTGCCTATCGCCGTGAACAGGTGAGATTTCGGAAGATGGGGCTTGTGGCTGCACCTGTCGTGTCGTAGCGTGTCCACAACGTTGCAGTTCATGCAATGTGGAACACTTCAAGTCGGAAGCAAATGTCGGGTCGTGAGCGCCCGGCGAGTCACTAAGGAGTCCTAGATGCGACACGGGGACATTTCATCGAGCCCGGATACCGTGGGTGTGGCGGTGGTCAACTACAAGATGCCGCGACTGCATACCAAGGCGGACGTCCTTGAGAACGCGCGAGCGATTGCGAAGATGGTGGTCGGCATGAAGGCGGGCCTTCCAGGTATGGATCTCGTTGTGTTCCCGGAGTATTCGACTATGGGAATCATGTATGACAACGACGAGATGTATGCCACCGCGGCAACGATCCCCGGGGACGAGACCGACATCTTTGCGCAGGCATGCCGCGACGCGAAGACGTGGGGCGTCTTCTCGATCACCGGCGAGCGCCATGAGGATCACCCGAACAAGCCCCCTACAACACGCTCGTGCTGATCAACGATCAGGGCGAGATCGTGCAGAAGTACCGCAAGATTCTCCCCTGGACCCCGATCGAAGGTTGGTATCCCGGTGGCCAGACCTATGTGACCGACGGCCCCAAGGGACTCAAGATCTCCCTGATCATCTGCGACGACGGCAACTACCCGGAAATCTGGCGCGATTGCGCGATGAAGGGTGCTGAGTTGATCGTTCGCCCGCAGGGCTACATGTACCCGTCGAAGGACCAACAGGTGCTGATGGCAAAGGCCATGGCCTGGGCAAACAACTGTTACGTCGCCGTCGCCAACGCTACCGGCTTCGATGGTGTCTACTCGTACTTCGGCCATAGCGCCATCATCGGATTCGACGGCCGCACGTTGGGCGAGTGCGGCGAGGAAGACTACGGCGTCCAGTATGCACAGCTGTCGCTGTCCACGATCCGAGACGCCCGAGCAAACGATCAGTCCCAGAACCATCTGTTCAAACTGCTCCATCGCGGATACACCGGAGTCTTCGCTGGTGGCGACGGGGACAAGGGCGTGGCAGACTGCCCGTTCGACTTCTACCGGAACTGGGTCAATGACGCCGAAGCCACGCAGAAGGCTGTCGAGGCCATCACCCGCGAGACCATCGGCGTCGCCGACTGTCCCGTGTACGACCTTCCGTCCGAGAAAACCATGGATGCCTGAACCCATCGCAGATCGGACTGTTCGACCCGTAGCGACCAAAAACGTCGGCGTGGAATCGGATTGAGACGGTACCGGCCGCAAAGGACTCCTCGGGCAATTGCGGATCGAACCTCCTCGCCTTCCCCACCGCGCAGCCGAGACGACTGCAATATCGGTGCTTCGAGGAATCTCCAGGACAGAGCGGTGCGCGGTCGATGCCGTACCCAGAAAGCGACCGCGCCGTAGCCCCCGCAACTCTGCCCACCAGGGATACCGCTATCGAAGTCAACGCTGCCAGATCCGAGCAGTCCCACCCCCGGATGCGACGCATCACGGGTTCGTCGAACCAGCAGGACCCTTCCCCTCCCCATTCGTCTTTCAGGAGATCACCCTATGACCACTGCCGGCACTTCGAAGCAGACACGTTGGCATATCAAAGGCCAGTGGTTCGACATTTGCAGTTGCATCCTGCCCTGCGGCTGCACCATGGCGCAGCCTCCCACCGATGGGGTGTGCTACGGCACCCTGGTGTATCAGATCGACGAGGGGCACTTCGGCGAACTGGATCTGTCCGGTCTGACGGTGGTCACAATCGGCGAGATCAAGAGCGAGAATTTGTGGGATTCCAGCAAGCCCGTCGAAGGGATCTATGATCTCATCATCGACGAGCGAGCCGATACCGATCAGCGCGATGCACTCGAGCGCTTGTGGACAGGCCAGGAGGGTGGTTGGATCGCCAACCTCGTCGGCCTGTTGGGGACGGTGCGCCAGCTGGAGTACGCCCCGATCGAGTGCCGGATCGAAGGGGACCTGGCGCGGTGGAGCATCGACGTGCCGGGTCGGGTCAGCGGCGCGGTCGACGCCCTGTCCGGCCCCACCACACCTCCAGGACAACGCGTACAGACGTTCAATCCGCCCGGCTCGGAAACCGGCGGGTCGCCGGCGACCTGGGGAGTTCCCACGAAGATGGAACTGGTGGACTTCGGGTTTCTCGGAGAGTGGACGGCCAAGTCCAGCAAACACATTCCGTTCGACTGGTCCAACGAATGAGTGCTTCACCCGCCACCGCCCCTCGGCAGCCTCCGGACACACCGCGAGAACCTCCGTCAGCTACGTCGCGGTCGTAGGTCTACTCGTCACCTTGGCTGTCGCTGCGGGGCTCGCCTGTTGGTGGTTCGTGTCGGAGCAAGGGCACACGCACGGTACCGAGCTGTCGGCGGCCGCGTTGGGACAGTACGTTCTCATGTGGTCATTGATGATGGCTGCCATGATGTTGCCGACCGTGCATCGCACGACTGTGCTGTATGTGACCGCACTCCGCCGTCAATCAGCGTCGAGGATGTGGATCGGACGACTCGCCGTCCTACTTGCCGGCTATCTACTGGTTTGGTCGGTGATCGGGATACCGGTGTATGTGCTGGGGGTCTTCGCCCAGCGTCTTGCTTCAACAGGGTCGCTGCCGGTCGTGGGCTTCACTGCGGTACTGCTTGCGGCGTCGGGCCTGTTCCAGTTTTCGGCACTCAAGGAACGGTGCTTGCATCATTGCCAATCGCCCCTGGCATTCGTATCCCAGTACATGATGCGAACCGGCTGGGACCGTGATCTGCGTGCGGGACTGGCTCATGGGCTCACCTGTCTGGGCTGCTGTGCGGCGATGGTGGTGGTCCTCATCGCGGTCGGCACCATGTCCCTGCCGGCGATGGTCGTGCTGGGCGCCATCGCCATGATAGAAAAGACCTGGGTGCACGGTCCGCGGTTCAGTCGTCTCATGGGGATAGGGATGATCCTGTATGCAGCCGTCATCCTGGTGCATCCGGCCTGGGCTCCGATGCCGTTCGCTGTCCCCGACCACAGCCCTGTCATCGTGCAGTCCGGCGACCACCATCACTGAACTACGCTCCACCCGTCCTGGGCGGCGACCACCGCCCGCCATGCGGTAGTCACAGCCGCCCACTCAGAGCTTCTCCAGGAGTGAGCACCTCCTCCTGGGGAAACGGATGGCCCCCGATCACCCCCTGCATCGGGGGCCATCCCCAAAAGCAGCGCGAAAAGCAACTGGTCAGAAGAATGGTTCGTCCGCAGCGATCGGCTCGTCCACCACTATCGCCACGGAGTTGCGATGCAGCGCCGTCGCGTCCGGACCTGACAGTTGTCCTCGAAAACGGCCGCAAACTCCGCCCTGGAGGACTATCGGCCCTGCGGCAACGCTCAGCCCAGCAGGATCCGGCCCGCGACAAACCTCCTACCCGATCCACCCGTGGTGCGCGCGTCGCAGTGCACTGCCGCGCCGGTCACGGCGCCAGCCACACAGCGGTGAGGGAACCTGGTGCGCGTCCACTGGCGCGCAACCGCATTACTTCGGGCAGAAGGCCCGGTTGCACCACCGTGCCGTGGCGATCGCGGCCTCGGTACGAGTCCTCGACACAAGGAGTCGACGCTGTCATGTGTTCTCGTCTCGCGGTGTCCGCCGCGCTGTTCGCTGTCATGCTCACCGGATGTTCGACCATTGATACCCCCGCCCCCAAAGACTCCGGGGCGTCGGCGACGGACGGTACCAGCTACCCCATGACGCTCACCAACTGTGGAGTCGAGGTCACCGTGCCGGCACCGCCGCAGCGTGCAGTGGCACTGAATCAGGGTTCGGCGGAGATTCTGCTCTCCCTGGGGCTGGCAGACCGGATGGTCGGTACCGCCACGTGGACCGACCCGGTGCGCGAGAACTTGGCCGACGACAATGCCCGGGTGCCGCGGCTGGCCGAGAACAACCCGTCCATCGAGACGGTGCTCGACACCGAACCCGATTTCGTATCCGCCTCTTTCGGAGGCACCCTCGACCGGGTGGCGTCGCCGACCGTGATCAGTTCGCGCAACTAGGTGTGCCGACCTACTTGTCACCGACCGACTGCGACGGGATAGACGACAGCAGCGTCAATGCCGACGGCAACCGCACCACGCCGCTGGCCATGGACACGGTATACAAGGAGATCCGCGAGCTGGCCGCCATTTTCGACGTGCGCGAACGCGGGGATCAACTCGTCGCCGCCCTGCAGTCACGCTACGATGCGGCAGCCAACCGTGTCGCCGCATCGCAGGTGACCCTGGCATTTTGGTTCGCCGACACCTCCACCCCATACGTAGCGGGCTGCTGCGGGTCGTCCGGGATTATCACCGCCGCCGTCGGCGCGAAGAACGTCTTCGACGACACCACCAATGAATGGCCACAGGTAAGCTGGGAAACGGTGCTCGATCGAGATCCCACTGCGCTTGTGCTCGCCGACCTGAGCAGACGCAGCCTCGCCGGGGACGCCCTCGACAGCAAGATCGACTTCCTCGAAACCAACCCGGTCACCGCGCAGCTGACCGCGGTGCGTCACCGGCGCTACATCGTCGTCAACGGCGCCGACCTGAACCCGTCGATTCGTACCGTCGACGGCATCGAGAAGGTAGCCGACGCACTCGAACAGTCGGGCTACCGCAGGTGAGTCTGTCACCACCACCGATCCGCACACCGTGGCGGCTATTCGCACCAGGCGCACCGCCACATGGGTAGGCGTGGGGGCTTTGTACTGTGCATGCTGGTGGTGTCCATCGCGGTCACCGTCACTATCGGTCCGGCAGAGTTGTCGATCGGTGAGGTCTACGCCGTGCTATTCGACAAGCTCGGTCTCGCTGCCGCGGACGTCTCCCCGATTCGGGAGGGCATAGTCTGGCAGCTACGACTGCCCCGGACCCTGCTGGCCGCGATTTGTGGCGCCGGGCTGGCGGTGTGCGGGACGATTTTGCAATCCCTGTTGCGCAACCCGTTGGCGGATCCCTTCGTGCTCGGCATTTCCTCCGGTGCCTCCACCGGTGCGGTCGTCGTGGCCGTCCTCGGGGTCGGTGGCGGACTGGTGTCCCTGTCGAGCGGCGCGTTCGTCGGAGCGCTGGCCTCGTTCGCACTGGTGCTGGCCCTGGCCGCAGGGGCCGGTGGGGGCACCGCCCGGATCGTGTTGGCGGGATTGGCGGCCACCCAGTTGTTCTCGGCGTTGACCTCGTTCATCGTGTTGTCCTCGGCCGATGCCGAACGCACACGCGGCGTGCTGTTCTGGTTGCTCGGTTCCCTCGCCGGCGCAACCTGGGCGGATGTGAGCGCCGCCGCAGCGGTGTGCGCACTCGGCATCGCCGTGTGTCTATGGCAGGCTTCGACGCTCGACGCATTCACTTTCGGCTCTTCCGCCGCCGCCACCCTCGGCGTCGCCGTGGGCCGTGTCCGGCTGGTGCTTCTGGTTGTCACGGCAATGATCACCGCGGTGGTGGTCAGTACTGCCGGAGCGATCGGTTTTGTCGGTCTGGCCCGAGTTAGGACATTACCGACGGGTAGATCGATGTCCGGCTCCGTGACCTGCATGTTCGCCGTTCCTGTCGGGTGGATTGGGGTACTAATCAGGTAGCGTCCCGGCCGTGACATACGTGCGGAAGGTGCGGACCGCGTCCGGAGCAGTCGCGGTCCAGGTCGCCCGCAAAAACCGCGGCCGGGTCGAGATCATCGAACACGTCGGGTCGGCGCACACCGATGCCGAACTCGGTGTGCTGCTCGCCCGAGCCCGCCGCATCGTCGACGGTGAGCAGGGCGTACTCGACCTCGAGGTCTCCACCCGCATCGCCCGGGTCGACGAGGTCGCCGACTGGCGGCCCGAAACCGAGCGGACTGCCGCCGCGACGGTGGCGCCGGCCGGACGCACACTGAGCACGAGTTCGCGGTTGCTCTACGACGTGCTCGGCGCCGTCTACGACCGACTCGGGTTCGACGAGGTGGGCGACACCGTGTTCCGAGATCTCGTCATCGCCCGGATCGTCGAACCCACCTCGAAAGCCGACTCCGCACGAGTCCTCGTCGATCTCGGTGCAGATACAGTCTCGTACAAAACAATCCAACGGCACCTTGCCGCGGCGGTCACTCGCGACTACCGCAACATCGTCGCGACGCGATGCTTCGCCCGTGCCGCCACCAGCGGGGACTTGTCCCTGATTTTGTACGACGTGACGACCCTGTACTTCGAAGCGGAGAAGGAAGACGACCTGCGCAAGGTCGGGTACTCGAAAGAGCGTCGCGTCGATCCCCAGATCGTGGTCGGCCTGCTCGTCGATCGCGCCGGATTCCCATTGGAAATCGGATGTTTCGAAGGCAACACCGCCGAGACCACCACCATCGTTCCGATCGTGCGCCGATTCCAGCAGCGGCACGGCCTGGACGACACCGCGATGGTCGTCGCCGCCGATGCGGGCATGCTGTCGGCATCGAACCTGAAGGATCTCGATGCTGCCGGCGTGAAGTTCATCGTCGGGTCCCGTGTCACCAAAGCACCCGGCGATCTCGCCTCGCATTTTCACTGGTACGGCGACCTGTTCACCGACGGCCAGATCATCGACACCATCACCCCACGTCACGGGCGCAGCACCGTCAACAACGTGCGTACCAGGGCCGAGCCCGTGTGGGCCCCGGCGACGCATCCGAACGGGTGGCGAGCAGTCTGGCAGTACTCACGCAAACGTGCGGTGCGCGATGCGCAGACCCTCAACCTGCAGGAAGCTCGTGCCCGCGCTGTCATCGACGGCACCAAGCCCGCGAAAGCGACCCGGTTCGTCACCGTCACCACGAAGGGCGGCGCCTGGATACTGCGAGTATCGAACGGGCCCGTTCCCTCATCGGTTTGAAAGGGTATGTTTCGAATCTGCCTGTCTCTGTGATGGATTCACGTGACATTATCGCGAAGTATCATGATCTGTGGCATGTGGAGCAGTCGTTCCGGATGTCGAAAACCGATCTGCGAGCTCGACCGATATTCCATCGCACCCGCGATGCGATCGAGGTGCACTTGACCATCGTGTTCGCCGCGCTGGCCGTCGCCCGTGAGGTTCAGGACCGCACCGGGCTGGCGATCGGCAATGTCGTCAAGCAGCTACGGCCGTTGCGGACCTCCACGATCGTCATCAACGGGGCCACCGAGTCGTTCCCGCCGCAGATCCCAGCCACTCAGCAGAAAATTCTCGCGGATCTCGGCTTCGCGGGGTACTAAAAATGTCCTAACTCGGGTGATCACCGCGGTGGTGGTCAGTACTGCCGGAGCGATCGGTTTTGTCGGTCTGGTGCTGCCGCACGCCGCCCGGTTTCTCGTCGGACCCCGCCACAGCCGTCTGCTGCCCGTCGCCGCCGTGATCGGAGCGGTCTTTCTGGTATGGGTCGACGCCGTCGCGCGTACCGTGTTCGCCCCCAGGAGATACCGGTCGGGGTGGTTACCGCCTTGATCGGTGTGCCTGCTTTCGCCGTCCTGCTCTTCCGCACCCGGAGCACCCCATGACCCTCAGCGCTCATCACGTATCCTGGTCCCGCGGCGGCGCCCTCGTCGTCGACGACATCAGCGTCGCGCCGACGACCGGACAGACAATCGGGCTGCTCGGACCCAACGGCTCCGGCAAGTCCTCCCTCTTGCGCCTGCTTGCGGCGCCGCCCGTCCCGACATCGGCACCGTCACCCTCGACCGAACCGATCTGCACAGTATGGGTCAACGATCCCTCGCTCGACGCGTCGCCATGGTCAGTCAGCACGCGCACACCGATGTCGATATCACCGTCTACGATGTGGTTCGACTCGGCCGCATCCCGCACCGCGACCTGTTCGGCCGCGACGACGACGAACACGACGCGATCGACCAGGCATTGGCCGCCACCGATCTGGCATGTCATGCACACCGCAAATGGCACACGCTCTCCGGCGGAGAACGCCAACGCGTCCAGATCGCCCGTGCTGTGGCCCAGCAGCCCACCGAACTGCTGCTCGACGAACCCACCAACCACCTCGATGTCGCCCATCAGCTCGACATCCTCGAGCTGATCACCCGCTTGCCGATCACCAGCATCGTCGCACTACACGATCTCAACCTCGCCGCGATGTTCTGCGACCAAGTCCTGGTACTCGACCACGGCCGCGTCGCCGCCCACGGGACCCCGGCCGGCACGCTCACCGTGGAGCTGATCGAGCATGTCTACGGAGTGCGGACCGACGTCGTCCTCGAAGATGGGGTTCCAACTATCCGGTTGCGCAGACCAGGGACTCCTCGAGCGACGATTGCGCGCCCTTCAGCCAGCCGTGCGAGTGTCACGGCCGGGAGCGCACAGCCATGATCTACACATTTCCATGCCCCAGGATGCCAACCTTCTATTCCGAAACGGCTTTTGCGCCCTGTCATCACAGAACAACGTCGCAAGCCCACCCGGCACCCGTCGGCGACCGCCTGTCCGTTCCTCGAGTGGAGGAAGGCGTCTGAAACTGGTGAAGCAGAGTCATGAGATCCGCTGGAATCGACAAACCCGCCGAGACGAGCGCTTTACGAGTCTCCGAGCCGTATCATCCTCCTGATGATCGTGATGCAGTCCAGAATGAATGCTGGTGTTATAAAGCAGAATTGAGTAATATCTAGATGTCGACGGTGCGCGTGGTTGCCGGGGAGGACGGCCACACCTGTCGACAGCTCGTCCCAGACGCATCCACTGCAGGCAACATGTCGGCGAGCAGTGGACGTGCCGTGTGGGCGAGGCGGCGTGTCCTCCATGTGCGTGGGCACGGGCAGATCCCGAAACCCCCTGCATCCGGGTTGCCGAAGCCCTGCTTCGTCGACATCTTTGGATCGTCGACGGAGCAGGGCTTTCCGTCCCTTGCGTCTGCCCTCCCGTAGTGCGGATCATCTGTGCGGCAGCTGCGGACGCGGTCAAGGCTTGCCTTTCGACGGTGACCTCGGCGAAAACCCCGATCGCGTCACACTGCCGCTGCCCCGAATACGTCTGGCCGTCCGCCGACGCTGGCTCCGCCCCCGCCCCCGTCACACCGTCTATCGCCTCGTTCCGATTGCCTGGACACGACGATCGGGGGTACTAACTGGCCGTTGTGCTGCAGCTTCCATCTCCGCAGTTACTCGACGCACCTCCGACTCCTATCGGAGTCGCAGAAGCCGACACTGCAGAATTAATTTCTATTGACACCATTGCGGATGAAACTATAGTGTGTGATGTGTCACTTCAGTGGACTTCTGGAGGTTTCCCATGTCAAGCGATGTAGTCCTCGGCCGTTCGGCTTCCGGTGATGCCGATTTCACCCGATCGGGCGTCTCTCGTTTCCCGAACCGAGATTTGGGCGTGCCTCGGTTCGGTTGCGAGGTTGGCGTTCCTCTCGCTGAACAGAAGGAACTCGGCCACAACCGGTGGCATCCCGATATTCCTCCGTTGCACGAACTCGATCCTGGGGACGAAGTAATCCTCGAAAGCCCTGGATACGACGACTATCAGCTCCATGATGTCGACGATGACGATGACATTCGCACCATCGATCTCACCCGCACCCATCCAATCGCAGGTCCCGTCTATGTGAACGGCGCTCAGCCCGGGGACCTGCTGGTGGTGGACGTGCTCGACGTCCAACCGCTGTCCGGTATCGGCTACTCGAATATTCTGCCTGGCATGGGAGGCCCGCTGGCCAGCTGGTTCCCGCAAGGATTCAAGACTGTGTGGGACCTGCATGGTCTGTTCGCCACCAGTCGCCAGGTTCCGGGTGTCGAGATCCCGGCGATCAGTCATCCCGGCGTCATCGGGGTTGCTCCCTCGCACGAGCTCCTGCAGATCTGGAACGAGCGCGAGGACCCGCTGATCGGTGACGGCCAGGCCGGCCCCCGGGAGGATGCGATCGCCACTTCCGTCTTGCGTACCCTGGAAGGTGACGAGTGGGCACGCGTCGCTGCAACTGCTGCTCGTACCGTGCCACCCCGGGAGAATGGTGGAAATCTCGACATCAAGAACCTATCGCGGGGCTCGCGGGTGTACTTTCCGGTCTTCGTCGAGGGCGCGCTATTTTCCTGCGGTGATCTGCACTTTGCCGAGGGAGACGGTGAAATAACTTGGAACGCCATCGAAATGGATGGATCCACCTGGCTTCGTTTTGGTTTGATCAAGGGCGGTATGGCAAAGTACGGGGTGCGCAATCCGATGTTGCGCCCCTCGCCCGTCGACCCGAACTTCGGGACCCGATATCTGTCGTTCACCGGACTGTCGGCACGCGGTCGGGAACAGAAGTACCTCGATACAACGATGGCGGCCGTCGATGCGGTGGAACAGGCGATCGACTACCTCGGCAAGTTCGGGTACAACGCTGAGCAGGCGTACACGATCATCAGTGTGGCTCCCTGCGAGATGCATGTGGGTGGAATTGTGGACATTCCGAATTCGGCAGTTACGTTGAAGATTCCAGTCGACATCTTCGACAAGGACATTCTGCCCCACTGACACTGGCTCGGGGGCGCGCTCGTGCCGCGCCCACCCGCCGTGTGGTAACAGGAGCTGGGAGACCGGCCTGACCGGAGGGACGCCGCGGCCGCTCAGTCGGAGAGGGGGAGGTGGTGGCTACGCCATGGGCGTAGCCACCACCTCGAAGGGGCCTCCGCTTGTCTATAGGGATGATTTTCTGGTCTGTCAGCTTGCCCTGACCGGTTCCCGTCTGTCGTTCACGTCATGCCGTACGGGCAGGAGGCGACAGGTGTTCACGGAGTCGGACCACGTCCGAAACGTAGTGAGCCGAGTGCAGGCGCACCGTCAGAAGAGGGATCATTCGGTTGGACATGCGGAGGCCCGCGTCGGGCCGCAGCCGGCGCCCATGCGGTGGCCGCTAGGTCCGTAACGCGCTTGGCCCTGAGCGCAGGCATTGACGCAGGTGATTGCGACGAGCACGCTTTCAGGCTATTGGACCGGCAGGAGGTCGCGGATTGTCGGCGCGGTCCACTCAACGTCTATAGGCATCCAGGACTCCATCGATGAGGGACACAGCCCAGGAGTATCTACTGCAGTGTGTCCATTGAGTTCGCCGCCTTCTGTCGGGCCTCAGCACGCAGCTACACCAGGCCGAGACGCTTCATATGTCACCAGGAGGCGGACGGATTTCTCGCCGATCTCGCATCTCTGTCTCCAACAACAATGCAGACAATGACTCACGACGCTAGGTGCTGGTGGTGAACGAATCCGCTATCGACATCCATCCCGACCAGTTGCAAGGGCAGCTGTTTCTCGGTTTGTTGCACAATCAACTTTTATCAGTCACCGATGCTCTGCTCGGTCTCGAATGTCGTGCCGATGCCCACGGTCGCACCGCTTTCACTGCCACGACAGCGCCATGCCAGGTGGCGGGGCTACGGGCGCAGCGAGAAGAAATTCAAGCGATGATAGATGCCCTGTTCCGTCGCTACCCGGGCCTGCGCCATCCGAGGTAGACGTAAGCGCAGTCGCCTCTCTCGCACTCCCTGAATGGCCATCGCCTGGGGGCGGACTCGGCCACGGCGCGTCACGGCACTGCTCGCTGGCAACACCGGTACGTCGCCATACGAGCACGAATCGGTACCACATCAGAATACGTCGAACTGCCCCGAATGATCGCGAAGTATGGAGGGCCTCGAAGGTGGCCGATCGGGGATCGAAACCGACACCGACCCGATCGTCGTCGCCACCGATGAGTTGGAGTGTCGCCACGTCCATGACTGTGAGAAAGCGGGCAGCCGAGTGCCAGCAAGGGTTGGTGGTTTCAGCCTCCACTGTTCATGGCCTCTGAAATCCGAGACTTTCTTGCACGAGCAACCGCAGTCTCGTCGGACGAGTGAACGCACTCTGGCGTGATCTGTCGAGTACCGACCTCTGACGATCGACTGTGAACGCCCGGCAGGCGCTCGCAGGCTTGCTCCGAGTCGACGTCGCGCTGATGTGCTGGAGATAGCTCGCCGAAAGACATTCTGTTACTTCGGTTCGCGCGACCCTGCGTGTCAGCATGAGTTGAGTCCACTGGTTCACAGCAACCCCGCCTGCAGGGCGAGATACGGATCAACCCAACGATGACGATGTCCACCCCTACAGCGGTCGAGGACAATGACCGCATGGTCTCCACTCACCCCCGAGCCGACGGACCCCGCCGGCGCGTGTTCAGCCCCGCCGACAAGCTCTCCCACCTGGACGCGTACGAACAGGCCTGCGAGACGAACGAAGGCGGGGCATACCTGCGCCGTGAAGGCCTGTACTCGTCGCTGATCAGCGAGTGGCGCAAACAACGCGACGCCGGCGTGCTCGACGGCAAGCAACCCGGCACGAAGATCGGCAAACTCACCGCCGAGCAGGCCGAGATCGCCCGACTCAAGCAGGAGCTCGCCCGCGCAAACAAGAGACTGACCACCACCGAGGCCGCACTGGACATCATGGGAAAAGCTCACGCTCTCTTGGAATCTCTCTCCGAGAGAGCGGATTTCGACGACAAGCCGAACAAGCGCTGACCGTAGCGTGGACCGAGCTGGCCGAAGCTGGGGTGTCGACGAGGACGGCCAGCACGCTGACCGGTGTGGTGCGTTCGACCGCAGTCCGGCGGCGCACCGCAGCCTCCGCGCCGACACTCGACGTCGCCCACGGGCCCGCGACCGAGCCGGCGAACAAACTCACCGCCCTCGAGCGGCAGCAGATCCTCGATGTGCTCAATAGTGATCGGTTCGTCGATCAGGCTCCGCTCGAGGTGTATGCGCAACTGCTCGACGAGGGCATCTACCTGTGTTCGGTGTCCACGATGTACCGCGTGTTGCGCGAGAATGCGCAGGTCAGCGAGCGTCGCCGGCTCGCGAGGCATCCGGCGAGGACCTGCCCGGAGTTGGTCGCGACCGCGCCGCGGCAGGTGTACTCGTGGGACATCACGAAGCTTGCCGGGCCGGAGAAGGGCCGCTACTTCGATGCGTACGTGATGATCGACATCTACTCGCGGTACATCGTCGGAGTCCATGTTCACGCTCACGAATCGGGTCTGCTGGCGCGGGAGTTGATGGAGCAGATCTTCGCCGTACACGGGATTCCGCAGGTCGTGCACGCTGACCGTGGTACGTCGATGACCAGCAAGTCCGTCGCCACGTTGCTGGCTGATCTCGAGGTCACCCGTTCGCATTCGCGGCCGCGGGTCTCGAACGACAACCCGTACTCCGAATCGATGTTCAAAACCCTCAAGTACGGGCATCGTTTCCCCGAACGGTTCGGATCCCTCAGTCAAGCAAGGGAATTCATGATCGAGTTCACCGACTGGTACAACCACGAGCACCGCCACACCGGAATCGGGTTGCACACGCCCGCCGACGTCCACTTCGGCCTGGCCGCCGGCAAGTCCGCAGAACGCCGGCGGGTACTCGATACCGCCCGCGCCCAGCATCCACACCGCTTCGGCACCGCGGCGGCGCCGAAGATCCTCGACCTACCCGACACCGTCTACATCAACCGGCCAGCCGACCATCCCGAGACCACAGTGGAGGACGAAACGGCAGCCGCCTGACACCCACTGGACTCAAACTGCTTGACACATTCCGCGTCCGCAGCCCGAGTTTGGTCGACAATCCACTGCCTGGCTTTCGCCGAGGCTTGGGGCACCAGGTTGTGCTCTGAGAGTGCCGCGGCAAGACGCATAAGCTGCCCGGTGCGCGAACTGAACATCGTCTTCTGTCGCGTATAAGAGGGCAAGGTGTCCAGCAGCTCAAACAACACGGCCGGCACCTTTGGGGATCTTCCGCATATCACAGGGGCTATCAAGACTTCGACCTCGACAGTCTCATCCTCTGTCAGTGCGTTCACGACCCGGGCCACATGCTCGGTACGGAAGCCGGGAAGGTAAGCAGCTACTTCATTGAGACGGTTGTCGCCGCCGTCGATCCGCTTAGCCAATGGTGTACGGACAAGCCGACCGATCAGCTGAGCGATCTCGGTATAGGAGTCCTTACCTTGGAACGACACCAAGACCTCAGCCCGGGGGCAGTCCCAGCCGGTAGTCAGCGCCGACTTGAAGAGCACTACCCGCGCACGGTCATCTCCAGAAATCGCCTCCGGAGGCAGATACCGCACACTCCGGTCACCGACCTTCAACGGACCGTGGGGGTCACCGAACGCATGGGCCACTGCATAGTCGGTCAACTCTGGCCATGCAGACTCGATGACCGCCAGGATCTCCATCAGTCTCGCATCGGTCACCTTCGGTTCCACCTGGACGACAAGCAGCGGCTCTACCAGACGGTCGCCCGTAATCTCATGGTGGATTCGCCATGCCCTATCGGCGCTCTTCAAGTCATCGACGGCGAGTGCGAGCATCGTATTGTCGGCCGACTGCGACTCGCCGAGGCTGCGCAGCAGAATCCGATCTTTGAGCAGGCCGGACTCGCGTACCTCACCTGCCTTGACCTCCACTAGACGCATGGTGCGGTCCGCGGCCTGCATTGCGGCTTGGAACCGGTCCGGTGTGGCAGAGATTCCGAGGACCACCGGGGCGGCGGTTGCACTGTCCCGATGTTGGTCAATCCACCGCCGACCATGGTGCCAGCAATCGACTTCCTCTCGCTAACCTTCGTCCCGGCGCCGCGATGCGCCTCGTCCCAGATCACTACAAAGTCCTCGCCACGTTCATGCACCGTGTGGGCGATCATGTCCCAACCGCCGTACGTCCGCTTGTCGTTGTGGCTGCCGTCGGGTCTGGTGGCATGCAACGTCGAGTTCTTCTGCAGCGCTTGGATGTGAACGAAGTAGATCACGCCTGGTTCAAGTGTCCGGTGATCCTCTTCTGCAAGATACCTAATGCGGTTCATGTCGATCCCACCACCAGATGCCTGGTGAATCTTGTTGATCGTTTGCGCATTGAGTGAGCGATCATCGGTGATCCACAGCACCGTCATGTTCGGGTTCGGTGCCCGTGTCGGGGTGCCTCTGTACAAACCCTCTAGTACAGCCGTAGCGATGACCGTCTTTCCAGCTCCGGTCGGGGCAGTAAGACCAACCGCGGTGCGCTCACCGTCCTCTAAGTAGCCCGCACGTGCCTTCGCCAAGTTGGACAGGATCGACTCGACAGCCTTGCTCTGATAGGGCTCCAGCGCAAATTTCACCGAGCACCACCTGCAGTGTTGATTGTGTAGTTCGACAGGTAGTCTTCGTACAGCTGTACCGTCTCGATCCCGACAGGCAGACGCTCGACAGCCTGCTGGTACTCGGCGGGAGAGTCGGTGATGACGAACAGCACCACAGGAGACCAACCGTGGGTTGCAGCATCGGCCACTGCGCCTGCGAACGCCGGTAGGACATCGATGTCGAACAGAATTCCATACGCGTCGGTCAGCATCCAGCCCTGATCGGGGACAACTTCGATTCGTTCGCCCCGCCCTCCGCCTTCGAGCCAGAACAGTGGTGCCACAACCTGGAACTCACGACCGCGACGGACCATCCCAGGATCGAGGTAGGTCAAGTCAAACATCTCAACGTTTGCCGACAAGCCGTCTGAATAGCGCGATCCGTCAGGCCGCAAACCTTTCACCACAGTTGAGATCCGGGGTCGACAGACATACTCGAACACACCGCAAGCCTCCCACTCCGTATCGCCCGGGTGTACGCCAGCTTCCCGGAGATGTTTGGCTTCTTTGGAACCGACCTCGTTGTTGGTGACCAGAATCGACTGCCTGGTTCCGCCGTCCTCGGCGTTGAGCCGCATCACGGCCTCGGTGGTAGTACCAGACCCGCCGAAGAAGTCGAGGATCACAGCGTCCCGGGGTGCCGCCATCCGAAACCACCGCATCAGCACCTCGTGATCCTTGGGGAACGGGAAGCGCTTGCCTCCCAGAATCGTCTGTAGGTGAGCGTTCGCCGTGTTGCGGGAGTGCGTGAATGATGGGACTGGCATGTTTCGTGCGTAGTCTTCCAGCGACTTTTTCTTTCGCGGCCGCTTTCCGAATGCGATCAGCCCCGCAGCGATCCACTCATCCATGATCGCCTTCTTGACTGTCCACCCGTTGCTCGGAGGTTCGTACCGCTTCCCGGATTCGGGGTCAGTCACGACATATCGCAAGTTGGGTCGTGGCAACCTGTTCGTCAAGTCCGAGGTCTCGAAGATCATGCCGCTGGAATCGACGTTGTTAAACCGCGTCACGCCCTCCGGCATATGCCGTTTGTTCGCCTTGATGAACTCACGAAGCCTTTCCTGCGCCTCTTCGGGAGTGCTTCCGTTCGACAGCGCATCGGCGACAAGGCGCAACATCTCCGGAACGAAGGGCTTCGGGTCCATGAACCGGCCGACCTTCTCGGCGTCGCGTCCGTAGATCAGCATGTAGTCAACGCCGCCAGCATGGTGTCGGGCAAGAGCCGAGCCGCCACCTTGCCATACTGCGTTCATAATGAAGTTGTTGGAGCCCAATAGCTGGTCCAACAACATTCTAAGCCTGTGATGTTCGTCGTCCCCGATCGACACGATGATTACACCCGTGGGCTTCAACAGATCTCGAGCGATGCGGAGCCGGCGCTCCAGGAACGACAGCCACTTGGATGACTTGGCGCGGTCGGCTTGATCGACGTACCGGTCGTTGTATATCCAGCCCTCGTTTCCAGTGTTATACGGGGGGTCGATGTAGATTAGATCTACGCGCCCGCGGTGCGTAGAGCGCAACGTCTGCAGTGCGTGGAAGTTCTCGCCGTTGATCACGACGTGCCATGGTGCGACGGCAGGACCATTTCCGATCCGTTCAACAGACCGCAGGCCGGGGTAAATCGGCTCACCGAACTCCCGTACCACGACAAGGTCAGATATGGACCGCTCGCCACCGTCACCGCTGAGAACAGCGATGTCCCGGGTTCTGTCGGTAAACCGCTCCACGGTCCATGTCTCAGCGGTGGACTCGTCTCGCAGCGCGACGCGGAGGCCTTTGCGGATCGGGTGATCAGCCAACCGGACCGACTCTGGCAAGTGCCGGTCGAAGACGAGACCGAATCGCCGCGAGCCGCGTAGGAGGTCCACCTCTCGAGCGAGGCGCCCACGGAGCGTTTCGTCTTGTACTTGGCTAATCAACTGGTCGAGGACGTTGGTGTCGTCCGCCATCTCATCCTCTCCGGGCTTCGATCCTTTGAGCGGTCATCTGCCCAGAAAACTCTATGCCAGCGAACTCGCACGCCGCCGCCAGCACCAAGTCACTCGGGCTGAATGCCATGACAACATCGAGGATGAACACCGCCCCACCCGAGACCGCAGCGCAGCGTCATCACTCAACTATCGCACCGCCAGCAACGAACGTTGCGCTGCGACGCCCGCTGATAGCGCGGTCCTTATGCCAACTGGACTCCTACATGCCTGTCAGTGCCTGCATCTTCACGGTCTGGTCTGCGACTCACCCGACGAATCGCCCTTGTCGACGTTGGGCAGAGCGGTCTGCAAATCTTTGACATACCGATGGAAATCAGACACTGTCCACAGGCGGAAAGGTACCTCCGCCACAGTTACCGCCTCCGCGACCAACACAGGATGAGCGACGCCGTTCCTACTCCAATCAGACTTCACATCGTTGGTAACTAGTATTGCGGCGTCAACATCTGTCAGATCCGCTCTAGCTAATCCGTAAAGGAAGTCGGCCCAGACAAAGAAGTCGCCATGGTTATTGACCGGATCCAGGAATCCTGGCGGGGTCTTAGTCTCTTTCCGAATACGCGCCAAGGCGTAGAACTCCGAACGGGGCACGTAGGCAGTATCGCCAACGGTCAGCAGTGTCTGAAGTGTTCCATCGAAGACCTCATGAGCCCCAGGATCAATCCAGTCTCCATGCACCCTAACCAATTCATCGATCGCGCCTTTGACTGCTTCTCCCGTCTCCCCGGTACTTTGATCAATGGCGTCCATTTCTTTGGTTAGATCGTCAAATTTCTTTCTGAGCCGCTTGGCTTGCGGCTCGACGCCCGACAGCAGATTATTCCAAATCTCTTGGACGGCTTGTCCGGGTATAACTAATGGACCACGATGTTGTTGTCCCAGAAAATCAACGGCGTCCGCGCCTTGAGTTCCGTTCAGGCCGACGCGATAGATTGCATTCGTATCAAATCCGAGGGCAAGTACCTGGGTTCCTGTTACTGGAGGTCTTCGAACAGCCTCATCTAAACCGTTCCGCAACTCCCCCAATGAGTCGATTCCCACATTTCTATTAAGCACCCGCCAGACTTTGTCAAGCGCTACATCTGATAAACGCGAAGGCGGCGATGCGTCCGATGGAAGCGGGTCCGGATTCACGTCAATCATACCAAACTTCCGCTGCAGCGTGTGCCATCTCCTCGCCAACTTCGCTAATCGCGTCAATGTCCCACTCGGCATATGCAGCTATCTTTTCGGTCCACTCGCCTGGTGATGCCAACGGGAGCAGCGCCATCTTGAATCCGTCCCACGTTGAACTTCCCATTGGCCTCCTCGCTTCCTCCGCAAGGAAACTGTTTCCAATGGTGGATGCCCAGTATGCTGCTCGATCTTCGTCGGCCAGCGACCATCGACTATCTCGGGGTTTGATTAAGTACAGGTAGCCTGTGGGCTCAGGGGTGATGGTTCGTTGCAACACTGAGCGGCGCAATACGGACAGCAGATTCTTATTCATCGATCGCCTATGCACTTGCTTTCTGAACTCCTCGATATCGTGATTCAGATCGTTCAGAGCCTCAAGCGCTGGCTCCCACGCCCGGTCCTGGGAGATTTTTTGTGCTGCTTGGCCAAAACGCCGCTCTACGTTTCCCGTTCCAAGATTCCCAACTACAATTCTTCGAACTATAAGGCGAAGAAATTCTTGCATACCTTCGGTTGGGTTGGAAGTCTCGGTCATTGCCATCAATATAGGGCGCACGGACGTGACGTTGAGACTGTTCAAAACCGAAAACACCGCGAGCTGATCGGTGGACGCTGGCCCTTCCCGGGTCGGGTCCATAAGTTGAAGGTATAACGGTAAGTTGTGTTGGAGTAAACGGATCAATTCGGTAGGGGTAATTGGACTTCGGGGACTGGTGCCCCCACCGGCCAGCGTGTCGTAAAGATCCCGAGGAGGACGTGGCCTCGCTCTGTTGTCACTGCATGACGAATGAACTGTACAAAGACGTTAGGGTTTTCCTCTCGGAAAGAATGGGAGATGTCTTGCCATTCCTCGTAACGCTGCTCTCGCTGACTCTCGCTGGTCTGACTCAAAACATAACTCTTCAATAAGTCTGCGGTAGTTAGTTCCTTTCCTCTTGTATTGATCACTTCAAAGACGCGGTATGCGGACGCGGGGCTCGGATGGGCGAATACCGCGAAGTATAATTTGTTTGTAAGGAAATCGGCCCAAATTCCCAGCCGCTTGAATGGATTTGATGCCAGATCCTTCTCTAGCCATTCCGTCAACAACCGGTAAGCGGACAGGAGGAGGCCCGAGACGGACTCCTCATTTGCATCCAAATCGGATAATTCGTGCGCTGGATGGTTTAGAATTTTCTGTAGGGTTGCATTGTCTGGCGCGGAAGATAGCTCAAGCCGAGGTAGCTCCGCGTCAGATTCAAAATCGATCGATCGAAGAAAGGTGGACTGCAGCCGCTCCGCTAGTGCTCTGCGTTCAAATTTTCGTGTCTGATGGTAAAGAGTAGCCGCTAAGAGTGTAAGCGTGAGTAGCCGCTGCTGACCATCGACGATGTCCTTGACTGTTCCTTCACCGGTGACAATGACTAAGCCGAGGAAGTAAGTGTCTTCGTTGAGGGATTGCGCCAGATCGTTGAAAAATTCGGCCACTTCGTCCCGCTCCCAGGCATATTCACGTTGGAATTGGGGCACCCTGAACTGTCCACGGGACATGAGTGCTCCCGCGGTCGTGGATGAAGCATTAAGGGGCGTCTCCATGGCGGCGACCTTACCTGTCGGGACGATCGCCCCGTTGTACGTCCCCAACCATCCAGGAAGGTTCCACTACACCGGTATGGCCGAACCTCCGCGCCGGCGGAACATTTCGGACTACACCGCCGCATACATCGATCAGGGAAGATCACACCGCTCGCCGTCTGTACCGAGGCGCTCTACGCGGGGCCCAACGCTGGGTCTCACAGCGTGCCAACAGCGCGCTCGGCCGCTGTTCGTGGGCAAGTACGGATAACCCAGCGGTTGCGTCCAATGACATCCGAGGTCGCCTGTCACGAACCTGCAATGCTCCCCCTTCATGTCTGACGTTCTGGCGTCGCCCTCCGACCTACATGACGTGAATCGGCGTCTAGCCAGCATGTCCCTGTCGGGACGCCCGTTCCGGGGTGAAAATGGTGTGGTGGTCGCCCGTCGACGCCGTGCCACTATGGTCCTTCGAGGCCGTCGTCTAGCCGGGCGTTGGGGTCACGCCGTGGGCCCTTCACTGTTGCCGCTGGTTGTTGAGCACGAGGATCAGATTCTGTTGCACCCCGGTGACCCCCACGGGCGACCACCCCGATCACACGGTGTGCGTCAGCGAGGAGAACACGATGCTGATCGAGTCCCACGACGAGGAACAGATCATCTCCCGGGTCGCCGCCCTCGATATCGGCAAGGCCGAGGTGGTGTGCTGTGTCCGGATTCCCGCTTTGGGCAATCGGAGGAAACGGATGCAGGAGGTGTCCACCCATATGACGATGACGCGGGCGTTGACCGAACTGGCCAACCACCTCGTCGAGTCGGGTGTCGAACGCGTGGTGATGGAAGCGACGTCGGACTACTGGAAGCCGGTGTTCTACCTGCTCGAAGCACACGGACTCGACCCGTGGCTGGTGGGTGCCCGCGACGTGAAGCATCTGCCGGGACGCCCCAAGACCGACGTCCTCGATGCGGTCTGGTTGTGCAAGGTCGCCGAACGACAGATGCTGCGCCCGAGCTTCGTGCCCCCACGTCCGATCCGTCAGCTGCGGGATCTGACCCGCTACCGCGTCGACCTGGTCGGGGCCCGCGGAGCGGAAAAGAACCGGGTCGAGAACCTGCTCGAGGATGCCTGCATCACACTCTCCGTCGTGGCCTCGGACATCTTCGGTGTCTCCGGGCGGGAGATGATGGCCGCATTGATCGCCGGCGAGCGAGATCCGAAAGTCCTCGCACAGCTGGCCCGGTCGAGGATGCGGGCGAAGATCGGCCCGCTCGAGGAGGCGCTGGCCGGGCACTTCGACGACCACCACGCGTTCCTGCTCACGCGGATGCTGGGCCGGATCGATGCGATCGACGCCGACATCGCCGCGGTCGACGAACAGATCGAGGCGCAGCTGGCCCCTTTCGCGCAGGCGGCGGCGCAACTGGATGAGATCCCGGGGATCGGGCCGGTGGCCGCCGCAATCATTGTCGCCGAAATCGGGGTGGACATGTCGCGGTTCCCGACCGCCGGGCACCTGTGCTCCTGGGCGAAGTTCTCTCCCGGTGTCCACTCCTGCGCGGGTAAGTCCACGGGCAACGGTTCGACCGGGCACGGCAACCGCTACCTTGCCCGGGTTCTCGGGGAGGCCGCCGTGATTGCGGGCCGCACCGACACGTTTCTCGGTGCCAGGTATCGGCGGATCGCCAGACGACGAGGAAGAAGCGCGCCATCGTCGCTGTCGGGCGTTCGATCCTGATCATCATCTGGCATCTGCTCTCCGACGAGAACGCAGCCTTGCCGATCTCGGTGCCGATCACTTCACCCGCCACCTCGACCCGGACAGACGGAAACACAGTCACATTCGTCAACTCGAAAAATTCCGTTATCGCACCGTCTCCCCGAACCCCCAGGTCAGCCCCTTCCGAGGCGGAGACAGTGTCGGAGTGCTGCCGTAGCGTTCTGGAAGTTGCGGCCTCTCGGCCCGCCACTTTCACAGCTTGGTGCACCCTAGGCTGGATGCACCAGTGCGGTGAGGGCGACCGTCGCCTCGACGGTTACCCCACCGTCGTGCCCGTTCGTGCCGCCGTCTTCAGTGGGCGCTCGACGATGCCGAGGAGCTCAGTGGTGATGTTGTCGCTTGTGACGATTATGTACAGGTCAGCCTCGAATGTCGCCGCGGCAATCGCGTAATCCGCTCTCTACTTTAACTATCTCGGTGAAGCACCCCGAATTTTCAGGCCTACGCCAGAGCATCAACAATTTTGTTGCTGTCGATGCCGACAATACCGAACGCGGCCCAGTCCAGAAACTTGAACGCCTTTTCGGAATTTTCTGGCACCATAGTTGTAATCGCGTAGCGCAGCGACAGATCCCTAACTTCAGAATTTGTCGCTCGCTTTAAATCTGAAACCGCATTCGAGTAAGCTGCAATCACATCTGCCCCTATTGGCGGACGCGAAGAAGATTCGACAGCGGACGACAAGTGCTCGTAAAATCGGGCGGAGAAGTAGAACCCAGTTGGGTCAGAAATTGGCCATGAGGTGCCGATTGATAACTCGACGCCCGCGTAATACGCGGCAGATTGAATGCTGAGCATTTCGTCTTGGTCTTGGAAATTCATTGCAAGTCCTGATTCGCACGAACCGAAAACCGCAAGAAGTGTTGAACACTTCAGTTCGAGGATTTCGCGAGCCGCGACACGGCCCGAGTAGGTGATAAGTGCTGAGTCCTTAGGTTCAGGTTCAGCAGTCGAGTGCCCCGTGAAGTGGAAAATAAGGCTTTCTTGTAATCCTTGGGTGACATTTCCAGTCGTTGCGTCTTCAATAGCTACCGGAACTAAGTGTTCGAAAAGTTCAGCGACAACGTTGCCCTCATTACGAGACCACGAGAGAGGGTTCTGGCCGGGCACATCGCTGGCGTTTGCCACGAGTATCGTGCCACTTTGAGGCGTCCACTTATGGAATTCTGCGTTTCGAATTGCGACTGTGCGGGAAGGCACTGTCGTAATCCGCTTGCGGCCGCTCGTCAAGTCCTCGCCCAGCGCACCGCATGCCCACAGGGGAAAAGCTTGGTAAAAACCACCCGGCATGAGCGCAACAGCTTCCCCTGAGCGCTTACTTATCCAACTAGCCAAAGGTCGAAACATGTCTTCGATCCTGGTAACGATGCCAACCGCCGCCTGTCGATCTTTCCTCCCTGGCTGAATCAGGTCAGTTCCACCGAGTTTCTGAAAATGGGGAACTAATGCTCCTCCCGACAGCTCTGGAAACTCCACACCGTCAAATCTGCCACCTCGCCGCATGAGAGCATAAGTAGCTCGCGGACTGTGCGTTACGTGCACCCAGGTTACTGTTTCTTCAGTGTTCTCGTATCTCCCTGGGTCTTCAGACCAAGATCGGGAGGAGTTGAGGCCTCGGGAGTATTCCAAGAGTTGGAAGGCTGCTTCCCACGACCCGATTCGACCAAGTTCGCACGCAGCAATACGGAAGGTCATGGGATTACGTTCGAGCAGTCCGACTACGTCTTCAACATTCCATGTCTTACGGAAGATGACGATACATTTCGATGTTCGCAATAGGAGCTCGTGGTATTTGTCCGCTTTGTTCGACTTGTCGGAAGAATCTCCGAGGATAATTCTTGAGGCATGGATGAAGTACAACTCCGTGTCTTTTCTGTCCCAGATAGAATCGAGTGCATCCCACGGGGGCAACGGATCGCCGTCGATTACTGCCAGTGCGGTTCGCAGCTTGAAAATTTGGAGTTTTAATGTCGAGTTGCCCTTGCTGCTATCGTGAACGTAAGACTCAGCTTTGGTGAGTCTCTGATTTAGTCGATCTACTTTTTCCATCGCGCGTTGAACGACCTCGGCTGGATCGGGCACCCATTCAGGCGTGGAATCGAACCCAAGCGTGGCAGGATTGGACCGTAAAGCCGAGCAGTAGTATACTGGGTCAAGTCCCGCCGGATTTGGGAGATCAGATCGACTTGAGAACGCCACCCTATCTGCCTCATGTCCGCAAACCGATACCTCGTACGCTAGCCAGTCATTGAGTGTCTGCACAACATTTGCGTGATACTTTGACTTGTACTCGGATGATTCTTGAGAGAATTTCTTGAACACCCTGAAGGAGCGATCTAGCTCCTTCAGGATTTGCGCGTAAGAACCTCTTCGGTCTGGCTCCTTAGACAGAGGCAGGGCCATCCTCTTAGCCACGGCTAGATTCATCTGAGAGTACGCGAAATCGACAGTGTTCCTTTCGCGCATCCTGATAGTTTTCTGGCAGAGCTTTTCTGCCTCGGCCAGTTCGCTTGCGGTCGGATTGTGCAATTCGAAAAGGCAGAGCGCTGCATTGGTGTAGTCGATGGCGGCGTCTCGCCTAACGCCGGATTTGTTAAATTCGTCTGCTATCTGAATGAACATCCGGCTGGCATACCGACGGCATTCATCTCTGTTGGGAGCAAGCATTCGGCCGATTCCGTGTGCAAGGATACTTCTTGTTTCTAGCTCTAGCCGTTTTTCTGCTTTTTCCTTGGCGATCAGATAGCATTCGCCGAGTAGTCTCGCTGCCTCGAATACAGCGTCGACAGATACTGAAGTGTCGAGCATCCCGCGGGCTCGCCGGATTCTGTGGTCAGCTTCTCGGTGCACGTCGTGGTCTGTCCACGTCGAGCAGTCAATGCCGTCTCCTGCTCGGAGATAGATTTCTTCAATCTGCTCCAGCAGTCTCGAGGTTGCGCTCATGGCTCCACCTGTTGGTTCATAAATCGGTTCGGCATTCGAATAGTCTGATACTGAGTTCGAGGGTATAGCACTACTTGGCCTCACGGCACCTCAAGTCGGAATCTAGGACTGTGATCTTTTCTCAATAAGTTGATTTTGTGGGAATGGTGTCGGGGTCGAATCCCGAAAGTACGGAGAGTCCCTGTACGACGAGAATTGCGAAGATAGAATCCCAACCAGGAACGCCGCGTGATCACCTGTTTCGCCACGTTCGACGTCCTCCCTGAGCGCTCGCCCAGTTCCTGGTCAACGGCTGCAGGCGCGCCGCCGCGTACGAGGCACGCGGAGGGGCCCGGCGAGCTCTGATTGCATTCGACTATCTCGTTCCATGAAGCTCTCTGAGCTGGGGGAGACGTCCATTTCAGGGTTCCCTGCTGGCGCGAAATCGAGAAACCGGTACGAGCGCTGAGAACCTACAAAAGTCGACAAATCGGGCGTATTCGCCACCTGGGAGTTTGTCACTCGCGATGTGTGCGCGGTCGGTGACGAGAATTGCCCTTCCCGCACCGTCCTCCCCGAAACCCCACCTCAGCGCGTTTTCCGCCGCAACCCTGTCGGAGCACCCCGGTAGGGTGCCCGGCGTGCCCCTCGACCAGGTGAACCCCGGCCCGAACCCCGCGCTCCGGCCGCCGCCGCCTCCGTGGACGCCGCAGCGCCGGTGCTGGCCGCGCCGGTGCAAGCGCGGATCGGTCAGGCGGTGACCGCGGCCCGCGCCGCGAGCACCCGCCGCGCCTACACCGCCGCCTGGCGCCGGTTCACCACCTGGTGCGCCGCCGAAGACCACCCGGCGCTGCCGGCGCACCCCGCGACGGTCGCCGCCTACCTGGTCGCCGCCGCCGACACCCTCGGCGAGGACGGGCGGCGGGCGTACGCGCCGCCACCCTGGCCAAATGGGTGGCGGCGATCGCGCACCAGCACCGCACCGCCGGGCACCCTCCCCCACCGGCCACGAACTGGTCCGGGCCACGATGGCCGGGATCCGCCGCGACTACGCCACCGCCGGGGAGCGGCCCCCGCCCGACGGGCCCCGCTGCTCACCGCCGACATCGTCACCATCGTCGAGAAAGCCCGCACCGAGGTCGCTGGGTGGGCCGACGAGGTTCTCGAACGCCGCGACACCGCGCTGCTGCTGCTCGGCTACGCCGGGGCGCTGCGCCGCAGCGAACTCGTCGCTCTCACCTGCGCCGATGTGCGGCTGCACCGCCTCGACGGGGTGCACCTGCGGCTGCGCAAATCCAAGACCGACCAGGAGGGCCGCGGCGCGATCCGCGCGCTGCCCTACACCGCCGCGCACACCAGCTGCCCGCCGTGTGCGTATGTGCGGTGGGCGCAGGTGGTCGCCGCGTTCGACACCGGCGGCCGCCCCGCGGTCATCCGCCTCCTGGGTACCGCCCCGCCGTTCGACACGCACCTGTGCCGCGGCCCCCGCCCCCGCACCATCGCGAACTCGCCGCTGCTGCGGGCGATCCGCAAGAACGGCAACCTCTCCCCCACACCGCTGTCCGGGGCAGCGGTCCATGCCGCGATCCGCCGCCGCGCCGCCCGCGCCGGCTACGACCCCGAGCTGGTCGCCCAGCTCGGCGGGCATTCGCTGCGCGCCGGGTTCGTCACCCAGGCCTTCCGCAACGGCGCCGACGCGCACGCCATCATGCGCCAGACCGGGCACCGCACCCCGGCGATGCTCGAGGTGTACGCCCGCGAACACGCCCCGCTCATCAACAACGCTGTGACGAATTTGGGGTTGTGACCGCCATGACCAGCTCCGTCGACGATGCGTCCGCCGCAATCGATCCCGCCGAGACGCTGTCGGCCCGGGATCGGCATCCGTGGGCGCTGTTCACCGACTGGTGCACCGCCTTCGGATATGCGGTGCTGCCCGCCGACCCCCGCACCGTCGCCGCCTTCGTCCACGCCCACCCCGCCGCCGTCGCCACCCAACGCCGCCGGCTCACCGTCATCAACACCGTCCACACCCGCGCCGGCCTACCCCAGCCCGGCCGCAGCGAGACCATCCGGCAACTCCTCGATGCCGCCCGCCGCGAACGCCTCGCCGAGATCACGCGGATCGTCGCGACCCGAATACCCGCGATCCCGGTGACGGGATGGCCGCAGGCACTGTTCGGCCGCCGCGACCGACTCCTGCTGGTGCTGGCCGCAGCCGGGCTCGGGTTCGCGCAGATCGGCCGGCTGCGTCGCGGTGACCTAGAGATCGTCGACGGCCTCGTGCACGTCGACACCGGTGACGGCCACCCGGTGCAGCTCACCAGTGCGGTCGCCGGGGTCGAGGTGGTGGCGGTGTATCGGGACTGGGCCGAGATCCAAGCCTTCCTCGATGCGCACCCCAACACGCGCCTGCTCGCCCAGCACCTGACCGGACCCGCCGAACCCTTCGGCACCGCGGTGCCCGACCGGCGCCGCACCTGGCCACTGCTGACCCCCATCGACCGCTGGGGCCACACCCCCTCATGCCCCTCACCATGACCGCGCCGTCGATCGCCACCCTGGTCCGGGCACACCTGATCGGACCAATGCCCCTGCACCGGCCGCTGCCGATTCGAGCGCCACACTCGGACTCGGAGGACGGGAGCGAGATGTTCACACAGGACATCACCCTCGATCCCAGCTACTACGAGCGCGGCGTCGCCGCCCGCCGTACCGCGCACGAGGATCTGCACGACGTCACCGACATCCTCGACGACATCGAAGACCGGGCCGACACACTGCTCGCCGAGCTGCTCGCCCTGCTCGACGACACGGTGACCGAGGAGGTCGGTCAGTCGTAGAGGTAGGCGGGTTCGTCGTCCACGATCCCCGCGAACATCTCCCGCAATGGGTCGAGATCGCCGTCCGCGCGGGCGACATGACAGGCGTGGTGCAGCACGGACTTGTCGATCAGATTCCACGCCAGGCCACGACCGGACTCGGACAGCAGCTGATCGAAGAATTCCCGCTGGGTGCGGCCGTTGCCCTCCCGGAACGGGTGAGCATTGCCGAAGCGGCTGCGGCTGCTGTCGATCGCCGGGAAGGTCGTTCGGCATGCCCGCCGTGTACGGCTGCGGCTGGCCAAGACAGCTCCCGACGTCGACGTTCTCGTCGCCGGACTGAACCGACTCGCAGCACTTCCTGCGCCCGGGTGACCTGCACGTATCTGTCCGATCGAGACGAAAGGAACGATCGTCGGGGCCGTGGACCCCGACGTCACCCGACCGTGTCGGGCGGCCGGCCGTGGCCGCACGACAGCTCCGCGATCTCCACACCCAATCCGAAGACCCTCAGGCCAGCACGCAGGCCGCACGAAAGATTGAGGTTAGGACGATTCACGACCCCTAAGTCGCCTACTCTGCCAGTTGTGGAGATAGACGGGCAAGAGACCATTGCCGCGTGGAATAAAATCGCACCGAGGATTGACCGGTATGTCGAGCGAATCGGGGATCGCAGCGATTTCAGTGTTGCCTCCGGCACCTCGTTGTCTGGGGATGATGCAGCCTCTTTGCCCTATCACGTCTCCCATGCGGTGCGAATGTGTTTCACCGCAGGAATCGATCACCTACACGCGCTTCGGCAGTTGGTGGTCACTGATCGCGTTCTGCATGTAGCTGCACCTTTTTCCTTGCCAGAGCAGCGTTGGAGACGTTCTCCGCTGCATTCTGGATTCTTCATCCCCGAGCTCGGGATGAACGTGTTACGCGTGCGCTTCGCTGGTATATGAAGAACTACATTGAGCAGGACGCCGCCGCAACGGAAATCGGGCAGCCGTTTGATCTTGCAGCGAAGCGCCAGAAAGTCTTTGAAGTTGCCGACCAGCGGGGGTTACCGCGTGACCTAATCGGGACCGGCTATGTAAGTACGACAGCGGTGAAGTATGCCCAGACGCATTCGGCAGCGCGGGTTCTGTTCGTCTGGCAACTCTGCTCGGGATTCGCCCATGGTCGTCCGTGGGCATATTTGGGTGCGTCGGAGCGCGAGGAGTGCGCGACTGCCGATCCGAGTGTGCAGCATGTACGAATGACGAGCAGTTACGGCACAACGCTGCTTCCTGCGTTGAATGCAGTGCATCTGCTTGAGGACGTTTTGCGCAATTACAACCTGCGATCGGGTGGCACGTTCGGTGCTGTGAGGTAGACCGGCTTGCATGTGTCACGCCACACAGGATTCACATGAGCCATCTCCCTGCGTGTCAGCATGAGTTGAGTCCACTGGTTCACAGCAACCCCGCCTGCAGGGCGAGATACGGATCAACCCAACGATGACGATGTCCACCCCTACAGCGGTCGAGGACAATGACCGCATGGTCTCCACTCACCCCCGAGCCGACGGACCCCGCCGGCGCGTGTTCAGCCCCGCCGACAAGCTCTCCCACCTGGACGCGTACGAACAGGCCTGCGAGACGAACGAAGGCGGGGCATACCTGCGCCGTGAAGGCCTGTACTCGTCGCTGATCAGCGAGTGGCGCAAACAACGCGACGCCGGCGTGCTCGACGGCAAGCAACCCGGCACGAAGATCGGCAAACTCACCGCCGAGCAGGCCGAGATCGCCCGACTCAAGCAGGAGCTCGCCCGCGCAAACAAGAGACTGACCACCACCGAGGCCGCACTGGACATCATGGGAAAAGCTCACGCTCTCTTGGAATCTCTCTCCGAGAGAGCGGATTTCGACGACAAGCCGAACAAGCGCTGACCGTAGCGTGGACCGAGCTGGCCGAAGCTGGGGTGTCGACGAGGACGGCCAGCACGCTGACCGGTGTGGTGCGTTCGACCGCAGTCCGGCGGCGCACCGCAGCCTCCGCGCCGACACTCGACGTCGCCCACGGGCCCGCGACCGAGCCGGCGAACAAACTCACCGCCCTCGAGCGGCAGCAGATCCTCGATGTGCTCAATAGTGATCGGTTCGTCGATCAGGCTCCGCTCGAGGTGTATGCGCAACTGCTCGACGAGGGCATCTACCTGTGTTCGGTGTCCACGATGTACCGCGTGTTGCGCGAGAATGCGCAGGTCAGCGAGCGTCGCCGGCTCGCGAGGCATCCGGCGAGGACCTGCCCGGAGTTGGTCGCGACCGCGCCGCGGCAGGTGTACTCGTGGGACATCACGAAGCTTGCCGGGCCGGAGAAGGGCCGCTACTTCGATGCGTACGTGATGATCGACATCTACTCGCGGTACATCGTCGGAGTCCATGTTCACGCTCACGAATCGGGTCTGCTGGCGCGGGAGTTGATGGAGCAGATCTTCGCCGTACACGGGATTCCGCAGGTCGTGCACGCTGACCGTGGTACGTCGATGACCAGCAAGTCCGTCGCCACGTTGCTGGCTGATCTCGAGGTCACCCGTTCGCATTCGCGGCCGCGGGTCTCGAACGACAACCCGTACTCCGAATCGATGTTCAAAACCCTCAAGTACGGGCATCGTTTCCCCGAACGGTTCGGATCCCTCAGTCAAGCAAGGGAATTCATGATCGAGTTCACCGACTGGTACAACCACGAGCACCGCCACACCGGAATCGGGTTGCACACGCCCGCCGACGTCCACTTCGGCCTGGCCGCCGGCAAGTCCGCAGAACGCCGGCGGGTACTCGATACCGCCCGCGCCCAGCATCCACACCGCTTCGGCACCGCGGCGGCGCCGAAGATCCTCGACCTACCCGACACCGTCTACATCAACCGGCCAGCCGACCATCCCGAGACCACAGTGGAGGACGAAACGGCAGCCGCCTGACACCCACTGGACTCAAACTGCTTGACACATTCCGAGGTGCCGGCACTACGGACTCGCTGCGATTGCTGCACAGAAGAAGCCGCACACCCAGTCGGCCTCTTCGGTTCGAGGTCGAAGAGCGGCTCGCCGTCGTCGAGCACTGCTCGCCGACCCGTCATGATCCGACAGCTGCCAGCGCGGCCGGCGACGTCGCGCCGACCGCAACATCGACGGTCGGCACCGAGGCGGTCTCGACCCCGGTGCGAGGAACACTCGACGCCGCAAGGTCCGTCTTCGCCTGCTCGATGATCTTCTTCGCCTTCCGTGCGCCGACCCCGAGCACCGACGCGAGTTCGGTCGCCGACGCACCTTCGGTGAACGCGGCGATGGCTCGGGCGTAGTCGAGCTGCAACGCCGCTTCGTGCGCGTGCTCCTGCGGTGTCAGGCCGAGCTCGGTCGACTCGGCGTCGGTGCGGGCGGCTGCGATCTTCGTGGCGAACTCGGCGCGGATCTTCTCGATCCGCGTGTCGCGTGCCTTCTCCAACTGCGCAATCCTGCGCTGTGCGGCCGTAGCTCGCGCGTCGACGAGCGCGTCGATCTTCGCCAGCTGCGCGGCCACCTCGATGATCGGCGCTGCGAGTGTCTCCAGCTCGGCTTGGCGGGCGAGCAGACGCTCCTTCTCCCGCCGGAGGTTCTCGCGCACGTTCGGGGTGGTGTGCGGGCGCAGGGAGCGGCGCGCTGCCGCCTTCGAAGACGTGGCCATGGCCCGGGAGTGTAGCGGCTCGCCGCGGCCGCGCACGGCCTCCCGCCCCGGCGCCGTGTTGCGGTGTCCGGTCACAACTCTGCTCCCTCTCCCGCCGAAAACCCTCCGTCGTTCCTCACGTCAGCAGCCGCAAGGCGTGTCCGGAACCGTCGAGGTTCTGGACACGCCAGGGCCGACCTGTGGTCATCCCCAAAACTTCTACACACCTCATGCACTGAAGTGCCGACGTGGCATGATCAACTTCCGTGATGACCGTCCACAAGCTCAATGCCGGGGACGGTTACGTCTATCTGACCAAGCATGTGGCGGCCGGCGATGCGACCGAGTCCCGCAAGGCCGATGCGGTCGACTACTACGTCGCCAAGGGCACCCCGCCCGGCATCTGGTGCGGCAAACTGGCCGAGAAGGTCGGCGTCGAAGCCGGCACCGAAGTCACCGAATCGGCGATGCGGTCGGTGTTCGGCGCCGCCCGTACCCCGGAGGCGTTCGATACCCGGCCGGGGAAGAACGCGCCGCTGGCGGAGCGCCTCGACTGGTCCAAGCGCACCGCGCTCGGTCGGGCGTTCTCGTGGTTTCAGGGCAGCCAGGAGTACGTCAACGACGTCGAGGAACTGTGCACCGCGCACAAAGGTCGGCACGGCGAATACCCGGACACGGACACCAAGAAGGCCATCCAGTTCGCCACCGCCCGCAAGCACCTGCGCCGCACCCACGGCCAGAAGGCGGACCTGCTCGGCGACGACGACATCTGGACGTTCGTCGCCGAGCAGTACGGCAAGGCCCGCTCCCCCGTCGCCGGCTACGACCTGGTGTTCACCCCCGCCAAGTCCATCTCCCTGCTGTGGGGACTCGGGGACGAGAAGGTCAAGGCCGCCGTCGAAGCCGCGCATGCGCAGGCCGTGTCCGAGACGCTGGAGTGGCTCGAGAACGAGGTGATCTACACCCGCCGCGGCGCGGCGGGGCCCGCAGGATCAAGGCCGAGGGGCTGCTGGTGGCCCGGTTCGATCACTACGACAACCGCGCGGCGGATCCGAACCTGCACACCCACTGCGCCGTGCTCAATCGGGTGCTGGCCGAGGGCAAGTGGACCACCATCGACGGCACGATCCTGTACAAGGCGAACGTGGCCGCCTCGGAGAAGTACAACACCCGGGTGGCCGATCTGGTGGCCCGCGCACTCGGAGTCACCTTCACCCCCGCCCCGACACCCCGGTCGGCAAACTGCCGGTCCACGAGGTCGCCGGCATCCCGCTGACGCTCATCGAGGAGTTCTCCCGCCGCTCGGCAATCGAGGCGAGACAGGAGGAACTGGCGCGCGAGTACAAGACCCGCTACGGCAAGAATCCGCCGAAGAAGGTGCAGTACGCCCACGCGCAACAGGCCACCCTCGACACCCGCAACGCCAAGAACCCACCCCGCTCGCTGGCCCAGTTGCGGGCCGAATGGCGCCGGCGCGCCGAGGCGATTCTCGCCGGAAACAGCCCCAGCGAGCTGGTCGAATCCGTCCGCAGTGAGCGTGATCGCCGCCCGGTGCTGACCCCGGATCAGGTGCCCGCGGTGGTGGAAAGAGTGGTCGAGACGCTGTCGCGGAAGGTGGGCACGTGGACGGTGTTCTCCCTGTCCGCGGAGCTCGATCGGCAGCTGCGCGCGTTCAGTGTCGGCCGTGACGGCGAGCTGGCGGCGCTGTACGACAACGCCCTCGAACTGGCGTTGCGGGACTACTGTCTGCCGACCTTCACCGAGGAGTACACCGGCCCGGAGCGGATCACCGACCGCATCGAACGGGGCCTTCGGCGCAGTCATCTCACCGACCGCGCCGCGATGCGCTACACCGCCCAGGCGGTCCTCGACGCCGAGGACTTCATGCGCCGGCAGGCCGAGACGGGCGATGAGCGCACCGTCCCCGACTTCGTGATCCGCCGCCAGATCCGCCACGCCGAGAAACAGGCCGGCCACAGCCTCTCAGGCGACCAGCTCGCCCTGATCGAACACTTCCTCACCGCGAAGAAGAAGGTGGCGGTGGCGGTCGGTGCGGCCGGTGCCGGCAAGACCACCGCCGCCACCGTCATCGCCCGCGCCTGGGAAAGCGCGCACGGAAACGTCGTCGCACTCGGTCCGTCGGCCCGGGCCGCCGAAGTCCTCGGGGAGGAAATCTCGGTGCAGGGACGCACCATCGCCGAGGTGCTCACCCGCCACCGGGCCGGGATCCCCACCGGCATCGAAACGGGCAGCCTGCTGCTGGTGGACGAGGCGGGCATGGCCTCGGCCCGCGACCTGGCCGACCTGACACGCATCGCCGTCGAATCCGGGGCGGTGGTGCGGCTGCTGGGCGATCCGCAGCAGCTCGCCTCCGTCGAAGCCGGCGGTGTGTTGCGCGATCTGGCCGACCTGACCGGTGCTCCGTTCCTGGAGAAGGTGCACCGCTTCGCCACACCGGGTGAGGCCGAGGCGAGCCTCGCGCTGCGGTCCGGGGACGTGGCGGCGCTGGACTGGTACGAGCGCCAGGGCCGCATCCGCGAGGGCATGGCGCACGAGCTGACGGACATGGTGTTCGACGCCTACGTCGCCGACGTCGAGGCCGGCCATCTGACGGTGATGGTCGCCCCGACCAACGATCTGGTGCGCCGGCTCAACGAGAAAGCCGCGGCCTACTACCGCGCAAGCGGCACCGTCACCGGGCCGGGAGTCGTGCTCGCCGACGGTCTCGAGGCCGCGGTCGGGGACGTGGTGGTCACCCGTAAGAACAACTCGAAGTACGTCGTGAAGGATGCCGCCGGCAAGAAGGCCGGGCGGGTGAAGAACGGTGATCTGTGGACCGTCGCCGCGATCGGCACCGACGGGTCGCTGCGGCTGCGCCACACCCTCAGCTCCGGTGAGGTCACCGTCGCCGCCGACTACCTCACCGAGAATGTGCACCTCGGCTACGCCACCACCGTGCACCGGGCCCAGGGCATGACCGTCGGCCACTGCCACGTGCTGGCCGCGGCGAGCATGGATCGCCAATCGCTGTATGTGGCGCTCACCCGCGGCAAACTCGCCAACCTCGTCTACGCCGCGCACGACGAGCTGCCCGACTGGGACTTCGAACATGCCCAGGACGAGCACCCCGGCGCGGTCGGGTTGCTGGCGAAGATCGTGGGCCGGGACGGATCGCAGCGCACCGCCCATCAGATGATCGAACAGGCACAGCGTGAGGCAGCGTCGTGGTCGCGCATCACCGAGGTCTACGGGCTGGCGGTCGGCGCGCTGTACGAGGACTACACCGAGACGCTGCTCGGGATGATGCTCACCGAACGGCAACTCGCGTGGGTGCACGACCTCGGCGGCTGGGACACCATCGTCAAGTCCGTCGCCCAGGCCGAAACCTTCGGCTGGGACACCCAGGGCCTGCTGCGCGAAGCCGTCGAGGCGATGCGCGAGCACGGCCGCGCCGCCGCCTCGACGACGACGCGAACGCTCCCGGCCGTGTCCTGGCCGCCGCACTCAAGGACCGCATCTCCCCCACCGACGGACCGGGATTGCCGCGCACCCGCCGCGACGATCTGGCGCGCTACAAGGTGCCGGCCCTGACGGACGCGGCCGCGCAGAGGACCCGATCCTCGCCGCCTACGCCCGCGCCCACCAGCAGCAGATGCACGCCTTCATCGACTCCTACCTCACGACCGCGATCGAGCAAAATGCCCCGTGGCTCGCCGCCGTCGGCACGCCCGGCGACGACCCGCGTCGGGTGCAACTGTGGAATACGACGGTGCGCGAGATCGCCGTCTCGCGAGTGGTGTCAGGGGCACCCGACGACGAGCCCGATCCACTCGCCTACCTGAGCGGCGCTCGCCGGGAGGCGATCGTCTCCCGCATCGAACGGCTGACCGCACCGACCACAAAGCGACGACAGGCGAAGGCGGCCTCCCCGTATGGCCGCTACACCGACGCCGAACTCGCCGCAGCCCGCCGATCCAGCCTCCAGCGCCTCGGCGAGGATCGCCGGCTACTGGCCCTGGCCGAGCAGGAACTCGCCCGCGTCAGCGGCACCGACTCGGCCGTCTCGGCGGTCGATCAGCGCGTCGCCGAGGCCGAACACCAGGACCGACAGATCCAGAACGTGCGCAGCGCCCGCACTCACCTCGACCTACTGCGCCACTCCGGTACCGCGACCGCGCAGCAGCTCGCCGACGCGACCACCGCGGTGTCGGCCGCCGAAGCCGCGGCACCGCCCGAACGGGACTGGCCGATCGTCGAACGCTCCGCACAGTTCAACCGGGCCGCAGCTGCCCGCTACGACCGCGCCCGCGTCCTCGACGACCAGGCCATCGGCCGGGTCACCGACCGCATCACCCGACTCGGTGAAGGACTGCGCACCGACCACAGCCTCCTCGAGCAGATCGACGCCGAGATCGCCCGCCGCCGGGACGGAGGAACCCGACCAGGTAGCGATCCACAGACGAAGCAGCCGGAACCGCACTCGCCGACCCGCCAGGAGACCGAGCTCGACCCCAGCCGGCACGAACGCGGCCCGAACCTGGACCTGTAAGACCGCCCAGCCTGCCCAGAGGCGAGAAAGGCACGGAACACACGCGATGGCTGACCACGACAGACAGCGGCGCGGGCGACCGAACCGCTCCCGCTCGTCCGACCCGACTCCGACATCGCCGCTCCCGCAGCCGGACGCCTCGAACCCGACCTGGGCGCCCGGTGTCCCGCACCGCAGGCCGGCCCGCGCTCAGGCCACGCAGGACGTGCTCGACCTCGCGGCGTTCCTCGGCAAGGTCGAGACCGAACGCCGTCGGGACCGGCCCACGCCGACGCCGCAGCCCATGCGGGACGTACTCGGCGCCTTCCACGGTTCGCCGGCCGCGCAGACCACCATCCAGATCCTCGCCGCCGCTGCCACAGCGCGGCATGTCGGCGCCCAGTCGGCCGGCGCCCGCCGGTGGGAGACGCTGGCGCAGGACAATGCCGCGCGACTCGAGGCCGTACGGGCACAGCAGCACCGGCAGGACCAGGCGCGGTATGCGGCCGCGCAGACGCCCCCGAGCAGGTGTGGCAGCGCACTACCGAGCGCGCTCAGGCCGAGGCGGCGATGGATCGGCGAGTGTTCGACGCGGCAGCCGCGCTCGCCCTGAGCTACGTCGCAGTGAGGAGCCTGCCTCCGTTCGACAGACTCGCCGAGTTGTCGCACAAGCACCTTGCCGTGGCCGAGGCGGACCCCGACTACGCCGAGGCGACCGAGACCACCCGGTCACCGGGGCAGGTCCCCGATGGCGGAGTGCCCGAGAACACCACCGACAGCGACGTCGAACGACATCGGGACGACACCGACCTCGCGGCCGAGACCAGGATCGATCTCGGCAAGGAGGCCGCCGATATCGACGTGCAGCCTTCCGCCGACGTGGTCGACGGCGCCGACATGTCCGACCCACTCGAGCAGGTCGCCGCGCCCCCGCAGAAGGGCAGTACCGATCCGAACACCCTCGGAGCGGTGCTGCAGAGGGCAGGGCACGGCCTGTCCACGGCGGTCGGCCCGCTGCACGGAGACGACGACGTCGCCGCGCCCTTGTCGCCGGTCGACCTGTCACCCCTCGGCCAGGAACTGCTCGACGCCTTGGGCGCAGCCATGAGCGGCCATCCCCGCTCGGTGACCGAGATCCTCAACCTCGACCGCGAACCCGACCGCAGCAACGAGGCCGCGTTCGTCCCCGACATGACGCTCGACCCGGGCCGAGACAGGGCAGTAACCGCATAGGCCCACAAGGGGCGCTTCTCGTTGTCCGCAGGCGCTGTCGAGGCCACGATCTACATGGACACTGGCATCCAAGTCGGTTCCGTTGCTCTGAGGGTGGATGACTCGGCATACGAGCCGTCAGGCGATCCGTTTGTCGAGGTTCTCTGCTCGACGTCGTCCAGTGCCTGCTCGACAGCGTCCGGCTGTCCCGACACCCCCGCGTTGTTGCGTTTATTTCGTTTGATGCATATATTGCGTTGAGAGGAGGTGGGGGCATGTCGGCCGTCGAACATCCCACTGCGGTGGAGCAGGAACAAGCCCGCCAGGCACTGAGCGCGTTGCGGGACGTGCACCCCGGCGCCGACACGTTCGATGTCACCGTGGCCGGGACGTCGGAGTCGGTGCATCTGCCGGGCGCCGCGCTCGAGTTGATCCGCGAGGTGTTGGCGAACATGGCTGCCGGCCAAGGGGTGACGGTGGTTCCGGCGCATGCGGAACTGACCACCCAGCAGGCCGCCGAACTGCTCAACGTCTCGCGCCCGCACGTGATCAAACTCCTCGACGAGGGACGGATCCGATACCGGCTGGTCGGGCGGCACCGCCGCATCCTGGCCTCCTCGCTGCTCGAGTACCGACGCACCCAGCAACGCGAGACCCGACGCGCCGCCGACGACCTCGCGGCGCTGTCGGAAGATCTCGGGCTGTACTGACGTGACATTCACCGTCGTCTACGACGCGAACGTGCTGTACCCGAACGTGCTGCGGGACGTGCTGATCCGCCTGGCCCAGACCGGGCTGGTGCACGCCCGGTGGACCGACCGGATCCTCGACGAGGTCTTGCGCAACCTCGGCGCCGACCGGCCCGACATCCCCACCGCCACCCTGCTGCGGCTGCGGGAGCTGATGACCCGGGCCGTGCCGGACTGCCTGGTCACCGGGTACGAGTCCCTCGTCCCGGCATTGACGTTGCCCGATCCCGACGACCGGCACGTGCTGGCGGCGGCGATCCGCTGCGGCGCCCAGGTGATCGTCACCGCGAACCTGCGCGACTTCCCCGCCGCCGAACTCGCCCGGTTCGACATCCAGGCCCTGCACCCGGACGAGTTCGTGATGGACCTGTTCACCCTCGACGGTGCGCGGGTGCACCACGCGATCAGCGCCACCGCCGCCGCCTGGCGCAACCCACCCGGCACCCCCGCCGACGTGTGCGACCGCCTCGCCGCCGCGGGACTGCCGATCTCCGCGGCGGCGCTGCGCCGCTGACCTCGACACGCAACCGACCCCGCAGGAGTCGGTCCGGATCGCCACGGTGCAGACAGCGGCAGTTGGCGGGCCGCTGACGAACACCACGACCTCGGGACACGTCGGCTGTGTCCCGACGCGAATCCGAAGCGGCCTCTCGCCCATGCGAATGCGCGTCAACACGCCGGTCGCCTCGCGCCCGCCGCTGCACAACAGATTCGGTGTCGTGCACCAGCTCTGGTCTCCGAGCCATCGGTGGGCAGGTGCGCGACCGATGGGCAGTGGTCCCTCGCCGCAGCGACTGCAGTTGATGGTGGCTTGCGGGTGCCAGACCATCGCCCTTCACCCCGCGGTACCGAGCCGTGCGCCATCGAGGCGACGGTGGATCATCGAGAGTGTCCCGAGCACGTCGAGAGCGTCCTGCTCAGTTACATTCCATGCCAGTCGGGGCTCATGAGCCGCCGGGTTTCTGAAGGCTGCGAACACTCCCTCTGCCAGGAGCGCGACGCCCTCCTGCTCGTTGCGCTCAGTGACGGTTGTGTAGTTGGTGAGGAGCAGGCGTGGAGACTTCCCTCTCAGCGCTACCTGCACGAGGGCGCGGCCGTCCTGGTCCAGCTCCGACTTGTCCCGGAGGCGCGCCCCCAGTCCTTTGACCGCCTCGAACACAGCTTCGTAGCAGTCCTTCCGGAGCAGTTCCGGCCGACAGTGACGAACCACCTCTGGGTGCGCACCGCGGTCGGTCAGCAGCTTGTGTAACCGTTCACTTCTGGCTGCAGCTTCGGATGCAGTGGTCGTGCGCACGGTTCTGCCGATGCGTCCGTCGGGACGGACATAGAGCCCGGACAGCGAGAGAATTTGTGTCAGCTCGTCTCGGGCGATTGCCGCCCCGGCCTGCTTGCCGAGGGCGCGATCCGGGGCCATCGCTGCGGTAACGAGCGCGAGAATCGGCCGTCCGTCCCGTTGCTTCGCCTGCTGGGCGTCCATCGCCGCAGCAACCCGCCGCCATTTCGTGGTGCCTTCCCCGAGTGGGTCGGCCAGTTTTACCGACGCCAGAATCCGGGTCAACTCCGAGCCGCTGTAAAGGTCTCCGATCACTCGCGCAACGGCCTCGACGGTCCCCGCCGAGAACACTTCAATGCTCTTGTCTGCCACGGCAGCAGATTAGCTGCCAGGACCGATGCCAAAGCGTTGAGTTCGAGGGCGGCGCTGGAACATTGCTAATCTGGGCCTGCGTTCTGATTCAGAATCATGTCCAGGGCCGCGGCGGGAATGGGGTCGGACGGCATGGCCGGCCAACCCATGAAGCTGCGGTCGGACGTGGCGTTGGCCATCGGCCCGGTGTCGCCGTCGAGGATGACTCGCAGGTGCGGTTCGAGGTGCTGGATCCACCACGAGGACATGGCCGACGCGGAGTCGGAGGCTCGGGCGTCCTCCCACGCCTGGTGCAGCGCGGTCAGGCGGGCGACGACCTCCGGATAGGCCCACCAACGTGGGTCCCAGGACAGGCCGCCGTCGTTGTCGCTGATCCTGCGCCGGATCACCGGCAGGAAGAAGCCCTGGACGAACTCGACGACGTTCGCGAACTTCGGTTCGATGCGAGCTTGCTCGGAAGAGTCGTCGTCGTACTTGGGTTCAAGCTCGTCCTCTTGCTCGAACTCGTCTTCGTACTCCGCGCCCTCAGGAGTTTCGTCCCCTGCCGCCCATTCTTCGGACGCGGCGGTGTTCAGTCCAACCATGGTCACTCCTTCATCAGAAATTCGGAGTTGAAGAGCGAGTCGGCACGAGAGAGTTCGGTAGGGGTTCTTCCTCGAAGGCCGGCGACCGCTCGTGGTTGTGCTGCGGCGTCGTCACCATGGGGTCGGCAGCAATGTCACCCCAGTGAGAGGAACCGATAGGACGTGCCTCCTGCTGGACGGGTGCGAACTGCGCGCTCTCGCGCACGGACCGGTGGATCTGGTCGGCGAGCGGCGAGTTCCCCCAGAATGCCTTGCGGACCAGGATCGGGGTGGCGCCACCGATCGTGACCAGGGCGCGAGTTTTCGGCAGGGCCCGCAGGTCCCGCTTTTCGAAGATGGTTTCCTTCTGCCAGCTGCTCGACACGCTCGACTGACTGCTGGAGAAGAAGCCGGCGGGGCGACTGCGGGATTCGGTGTCGACGTAGTGGGTGCCGACGGCATCGGCCAGCCCGGAGAGGAACGCGTCGTCGTCGACGTTGCCGCCGTACCAGGTCACGCTGGCTGCATCGACCATGGCTTTGAACGCTTCGCGGCCCCACACCTTCTCGCCCTGGGAGGGGACTGGAAGAAGGTGATGAGGATGATGCCGCGGCCGCCGAAGTGTGAGTACCAGCGCGGCAGGTCGTCGAGCTTGCAGATGTTGGCAGCTTCGTCGAGCACCGCGGTCAGCGGGATCGGCATCCGTCCCGAGTCCTGCTGTTCGGAGTACTCCTCGGCACAGGTAAGGATCTGCCCGACCAGGGCACTCGAGAGCGCCGAGGACGAGCCGGGTCCGTCTTTGGACAGCGCGTACATCGTGTCGGTGCGCTTGACGAACTCGTCGGCGAGGAATTCCGGCAGGTCGTGAACGCGGCGGCCGGGGTGACGGTGACCTGGCCGTTCGTGTCGGTGCCGATGACCACCCGGCGGTTCGGCAGGACCGCGTCGGCGTAGCGGGGTTCGTCCAGCGGGGACAGGAAGCGGCGGGCCATGTCGTAGAAGCCGTCACGTTGTTTGGCGTTGACGGCCTGCTTGCCGCGCATCGTGCGGGCGAGTTCCGGGTAGCCGTGCTGCTCGAGCACCGCCGGGGGATCTGCGATTGGGTGTGGGTCAGCCACTCGACCACATGCCGGATGTCCCCGCCGGCCAGGGCGGCGGCGAGCAGGTAGGAGGCGAACAGGTCCCGGGCGTTGCCGTCGAAGTAGGCATCGACGCGGGCGCCGGCGTCGGTGGCGGCGGAGATGAAGTAGCCGCACACCGCCGCAGCAGAGGGCAGGTCGGTGACGGTGCGCAGCGGATCGAACCAGAAGCTCGCTCGCTGCTGCCGGTTACCGGTGGTCACCCCTTGCAGGTCGAACACCCACACCCGCCCGCTCTGGCGGCGGAGACCGACGGTGTGGGAGTACACATCGCCGCGGTTCGAGGCCACCAGCGCCGCCCCCGGGGCGTGGCAGATCGCCGGGATAGCGAACGATGCGGACTTACCCATGCGGGCGCCGGCGAACGCGATCGCCACAAATTCCCAGGTCATCCGCAGGGTGTGACCCCGACCACGGTGTGGCCGAGAGGGATGCCGAGATAGCCGGGATGGTCTGTCGGGATGGCCGGGGCGAGCCGGGCAGTGCTGGCCGCGAGGTACTTCGGGTCGGCCTCGTCGACCTGGCGCGGATCGACCATCGTGCGAGCCAGGCGATCGATGTGCTTGTCGAACCGCTTACCCCTGACCGTCTCGATCACTCCGAACCGGCGCAGCGTCCACCATCCGGCCCCGGCGGTCGCCGCGACCAGGACCACCTCGAGGATCAGGACGGTCGTCGCCCCCGGCGGCCAGCTGGTCGACCCCAACGCCAACGACAGCAGCAATCCGATCGGGTTCCAGGTGGGCTTGTCTCCCCGCCGGTGTTGTAGGCGATCGTCGGCAGATACGCCGCCACCACCACGAACGGGAACGCCGTGAGGAACACCTCGTCGGCGCTGGAGGAGGTGCGGGGCCGGTCGCGCCTGGTCTGTGCCATGTCTCGTGCGCCCCTTCTACTGCTGGAATCGGTAGTCGGTCAGTCGCCAGCCGTCGTCGGTGCGGACGGTGGTGGTGCGCCATAGCTGCGGGGTCAGGCGGGTGCTGCGCCCGCTGGCGTGCAGCACCGTCTGGGTGCAGATCACGTCGATGACCACGGTGCGCATCCCGGCCGGGGCCTCCGGGGTGGTGTCCGAATGGGCGCAGACCGCCGTCACCGCGTCTTTCGCCGCCGCCCACTGCTGCCACTCGGCATCGGGCCGGACGTCGGCACGGGTGCCGGATTCGGCGACGGCGAGCAGGTCCCCGCCGAGATACGGCGTGGCTCGGAGCAGGGCGTCGGCCTTGCTCTCGTCGATCGCGGGCTGCCAGGACAGGACCATCTGCATCGCCGTGGTCGCGGTGTCGTCGGCGTCGATCTGCTGGGGTGAGAGCGGCTCGATCACGTGGTGGTCGTCGCTGCCCTCATGCACGTGCTGGTTGCTGGTGGTGTCGCTGCCGCAGCCCGCCAAGAAGGCGGCGGCCGCGGTGCACACCGCTGCGACGGTGATGCGTGTGATCTGCACGGGCTTGTCTTCTTTCACTGGTTGCTCATCGCCCGGTACTGCGGTTCGGCGGCGAGGATCGTGTCGGCGTAGGGGCGGGTCTGCACCACGTAGTCGGTGTGCCCGGTGGGGAAGCCCCCGGAGTTCAGGACGGCGCCTTCGCCGGCGTTGTAGCCGGCCAGATACAGCTCGGTGCGCCCGTTCGGTGCGGAGACCGTGCCTTCTGTGATCGCGCCGTCGATGGTGGCGGCGATGGTGCACATGTAGTGGCCCTGGGCCATGACGGCATCGCCGATGCTGTTCACATCGACCTTCCCGTCGCCGTCGTAGTCCTGGCCGTAGGTCGCCCAGGTGCCCGGCATGAACTGCGCCGGTCCCCTCGCCCCGGTCACCGACACCGGGGCAGAGTCTCCGTGGCGGAAGCCGTTCTCGGCGGCGAGCTGCGCGGCGAGCAACGACGGTCTGATCTGCGGGCAGATCGACCCGGCTTTGTCGATCCACGGCACGAACTCCTCCGGCACGGTGCCGTCGGCGAGGCTGTCACCGAGGCCGTCGCCGGAAATCAGGCAGTCGGCGGCCGCGGCGGTGGCGTGGCCGCTGCCATCGGGCAGCGATCCCCACGACACCAACCTCTCGTCGGTGCCCTGACCCCGCACGCTGATGTGCACGTGGTCGTAGTGGTTCTGGGTTTCGCTGCCGCGGTCCTCCATCAGGCTCGGGGCACCACCGACGGGGTAGTAGGTCTGTCGCCAGATCACGTACTCGACGTCGAAGAACTCCGCGTTGGCCAGGATGTAGTCGGTGATCTCGTCGCCGAGAGCCACCCCGTCGCCGGAGCGGTGGTGCGGGATCATCAGATCGACGGCCCGGCCTTCGGTGTGGTCGCTGGCGTAACCGCCGCCTGGGCGCCAACCGCCGAGGCCGGCGATCCGGTCGCCGAACTTCAGATGCAGAGCGCGAGCGAGTTTCTTCGCATCGACCTGCAGGCCCTGCTCGGAGCCGACCGACGGCGGCAACGGCTGCGCCAAGTTCCCTTGGGGCGGGGCGGACGGCACCGGCGTGGTCGGCCCGGCCGACGTCTCCCCCGGTGCGGGGGCGGATTCGTAGTACGGCAGCGGGTCCACCGCCGAGGCTCCCCAGCCACCGGGCCAGACTTCCCAGTGCAGGTGCGGGCCGGTCGATTGACCGCGGTTGCCCAGGGTGGCGATCTGCTGACCGGCGCGGACCTGCTCGCCGACGGCGACGGTGTAGGTCTCGATGTGCCCGTACACGGTGGACACCAGCCGGCCACCTTGCACATGGTCGAGCACCACCCACTGCCCGAACCCGGAGGCCGGTCCGGCATGGCGCACCACCCCGTCGGCCGAGGCATAGATGGGGGTGCCGACGGCGCCGGCCAGGTCGATGCCCTGATGCTGCGTCCCCCACCGCGGGCCGAACCCGGAGGTGACGGTGACCGCGGAGGGATCGACCGGCTTGACGAACGAGCCCCTCGGTGCGAGCCGGTCCCCCGACCCGGAGCCGGGTCCGAGACACGTCGTGCCGGCCTGACGGTCCTCCTCGTCCTGGATCCCCATCACCAGCACGAGGAGCAGGAAGAACGGAACGAGGATGAGCGCCAGGATCGGCGCGATCAGCCCGGTTCCCCCTTGGTGTTCACCGCAGGCTCAGATCCTCGGCCACGAGGCGGTGTTTCTTTGCCAGCGCCCGGTTCAGTTCCTGCGCCGTCGCCAGCTCGGCTTCGAGGGCGGCGACATCGCGTTCGGTGCGGCGGGGCGCCGGCCGGAGCGGGTGACCCAGCCCCGCACGGTCGTCTCGGCCACGTCGAGCTGCGCCGCGGCGGCTCGCGTCGCGGCGGTGAAGGAGTCCCCGGCTTCCATCCGCGCGAGGACCGCCTCGATCGCGGCCTCGCGGGTGAGGTCGTCGACCAGGGTGTATCGGCGGCGGGGACGCTGACGCCGGCTCATGCGGCGAACTCCGTGCCCCGGTCCTCGTCGGCGGCCCGCAGACGGGCGTCGGTGTCGTGAATCCCGGAGTCCTTCTCCGCGGGGGCACCCACACCTTGAACGGGGTGCCGGGGGTCGCGCCTTCGCCGAGCTTGAGCAGGAAGTGCCCGACACCGGCCGCGGTGCGCGTGCTCTCGACCGTGTCGGCCTCGCCTGCCTCGCCCTGCAACATCCGGCGGCGGGCTTGGCGCAGTGCCTTCTTCTCGTCCACCGAGGAGGTGGTGTCGTTGGCCCAGCCGGTGACCATCGCGCGTTCAGCGCGGGAGAACTTCATGAAGTGGGCGAGGCGGTCGAGTTCGGCGTCGGGGACCGGGCCGATGATCCGGGCGCGGGAGCGTTCGATCATGCCCAGGGCCCCGACCTTCTCGAAGTCCGCCAGCGAGTGGGTGACCATCGTCATCGCCACGCCCATCGACCGCTGCAGCCGCTGCACCGCATCCAGCCGGGCCACCGCCGCGCTGCCGGTCGCGATCACCTGCCAGACCTCGTCCAAGATGATGTGCGCCGCGATCGACTTCGCGCCGGGCACCTGGTTGTCGGCCAGGATGTGCGCCGCCTCCACCGCCGCGAACGCTTCGTTCCAGCCGGCCAGCAGCACCGCGGCCCGCATCAACTCGTCCCCGGGCGGCACGGAGGACATGTCCAGGTCCACCATCGGCTTGGTGATATCGATCCGCACGGTGCTGTGCCGGTTGAAGGTCTCCCCGAACCGGCCCTTGACCAGCGCCCGCAGCGACCGCAACAAGGGCTTGATCTGACCGCGGTACTCCTCGTCGGTGTCGGCCACCGCGTCGTCCCTCAGCTCCTCGGGGCCGGCCGCGATCAGCGCGAGCAGGTCCTCGATCCGGGCCGCGTGAGTATTGGTGAACTGCGAGCCCGGTGCGTAGAGCAGCCGGATCGCCGAGGCGAGCAGGGTTTCCTCGAAGTCCTCGAGCCGCCGCGGCGGACGATCTCGAGCAGCGCGCAGAGCATGTTGAGCTGGCGGGCGTGCAGCGCGAACTCGGCCTTGTCCCGTTCGAGGGAGCCTGCGGGGAGTTGTTCGATCGCATCCCCGATCGGGCCGCGGTCGAGCGGGTTGATCGCGCCGGTGCCGTAGCCGACCTCGCTGACCTGCCCGCCGACCTGCTCGGCGAGCACCCGCAGGTCCGGTTTGACGTCGCCGGGCACGAGCACGAGCGTGCCCCGGGCGATGTCGCCGAGGGCGATGCGGCGCAGCAGGGTGGATTTGCCGAAGCCGTTGAGGGCGCAGATGAAACAGGACGGGGCGGTGATCGCCTTCATTGTCCAGGCGTAGAGCGGATCGAACCCGACCGCCGCGCCGGTGGTCAGGTGCCGGCCGAGTGGGGTGCCCAGCAGCGGGGCCTTCGCCCCGACGATCCACGGGTAGATCCCGGCGACCTGCACACTCGTGCCGCGGTATTCGACCGGCGGCATCACCGTGGACATCCGGCCCCTCCGGGGCCGTCGAATCCGCGGGCGTCGAGATCGGCCACCTGGCGGTCGAACGGATCGGAACTCGTCCGCGTCAGTTGCTCGACCCTGGCGCGCCGGTGGTACTGGCGCTGGACCAGGGCGGTCTTCCAGGCCTTCTTGAGGCCGGTGGCCGAGGCGGCCTGCTCCTCGAGGGCGGACAGGTCCTCGTCCGACAGCAGCGTCGTGGCGATCTTCTCGGCTTGTGCGATGCGAGTCGAGGTCGTGGCTTTCCCCATGGCGGCGGTCCCTTCTAGTTGCTCAGGAACGACGGGATGGTGGTGTGGTCGGGGGCGATGACCCCGACACCGAGACAGGCCGCGAATGCGGCGGCCTGCCAGCACCAGGAGCGGCGGATCGTCAGCCGGCTCTGCCGCGAGAGGTCCTCGACCAGGGCGTCGATCTTCGGCACATCGGCGCCGCCGGCCGGTTCGGTGACGGTGATGAGCACCCCGAAGCGCACCATGCCCGCACCGCGGGCCTGCTCCATCCGGGCTTGCGCGGTCGCGGCGACCTCGATCTGGGACTTCGCCGAGGCGATCGAGCCGTTCTTGAGCGAGCCGCCGTGGGCCTCGGCCATCGCGTTGCGGTAGTCGCGGTCGGCGATGTCGGTGGCATCGCCGGCCGAATGCGGCCGGTAGAGCACCGAGACCCGCTTGAGCGGCACCGCGTCGTTCGGAGTCAACAGTCGCTGCAGGACTCGTTCGGTGACCGCGCCCTTGGGGGCTTCGCGCATTTCCCAGGTCACCGACACCGCGCCGTCGTGGACGTACTTGCCGCCGTCCGGGCTTTCCAGGGCGGTGCGCGGACCGCAGTCCTCCCAGGTCAATCCGGTGCCTGCGCCGGAGTGCAGGCCGCCTCCACGTCGAGGAGCGAGGCCGGGTCGTAGGAGCGGCGCACGAACGCCATGATCTCGTCGGCATCCATCGGTGAGCACGGCACACCGGCCCGTGCCGCGGCCGCGGTCAGCGCGGGCAGCCGCCGGCCGAGCTCGACGGCCTGCTCGGAGGGGTCCTGCCTGCGTTCGGTGGTCTGGGCCTCGAAGGTCAGCGCGATCCGCGCAGCCAGACGGATACCGCCCGTGGTCAGCCCGGTGGCGAGCTGGTAGGCCGCGTCGCGGGCCAGCTGCGGGGCATCGGCACGGGTGTTCTGATGCACCGTCTCGTAGAGCTCGATGCCGGTCTCGGGCAGGGTTTCGACGGTGGTGACCACCGCGAGGATGTCCGAGGTCTCCCCGCCGCGGACAAAAACTGCGCCCAGTTGCCGACATAGTGATCGATCACGTCCTGATCGACGGCTTCGGCGCCCTGCGGGTAGGCGTCGAACACGACCGTGTAGGCACCCCGGCTGGGCATGTGGATCATCCCGAAGGTGCGCCCGTCCGAATCGATGCCCTCGTACAGCTCGGTGTCGGCGAGCACCCCGGGCAGCCGATATGCACGCCCCGGAACGCGGGAGAACGTGCCCGAGGCGTAGGTGTGCTCACCGCGGCGGCGGCCGCGCCAGAACTGGAATCGCATCAGTGCCCTTTCGTAACCGGACCGCCCGTCACGGGAGATGACCAGGGGGATGAAGCAGGCGATCATCGGGACCGCCAGCAGCACGGTGACCTTCAGGCCGAGGAACAGACCCGTGATGATGACCAGGGCCGCAGCGGCGATCGCGGCGATCGAGGTGCCGAAGGTGGCCCCGAGCAGGCCGGTCTCCCGAGGCCGGCGCCAGTTGCCGTAGGTGTTGTAGGTCTTCTCGTCGCTCACTGCTCGAAGCCCCTCGGTGGAACTGGGGCCGCCCCCGATGCCACAGACGCAGTCACCGCCGCGTCACCGGGTGACCCACTGCTGGGAGTGCCGGAGGTGGTGCCGCCGGGCTGACCATTCCCGCCGCCACCGGGGGTGCCCGAGGAGTTGCCCTGCGGAGCCGCACCGGCACCGCCACCGGAGGGTGCCCTGCTGGTTGCCTTCCGGTCTCCCGCCTGCCGCACCGAAACCGGACGGTGCGCCGCCGGTCTGTGCGCCGCTGGGCGGGTTGCCCATGCTCGTCGACGACGTGGTCGCCGCTCCGGATGCGGCGCCACTGGCACCGCCGGTGGCGATCATCCCGCCGACCTTCGCGCCGACCGCCGCCGCACCTGTCGCGGCCGCCATGCCGCTGCCGCCGCCACCGAGGGCGCCGACGTTCGGGACGATCAGCCGCATCAGCGCCGGGAGCACCAGGGCCGCGGCGCACAAGGTGATGACCCCGGACAGGGCCATGAATCCGTCCGCGTGCTCGGTGTCGGTGATGGTCGGGGTGGCCTCGAGGAACAGGATCGCCGAGACCCCGATCACGAACGCGCCGACCGGTTTGACCAGCAGGAACGCGATCGTCCAGGCCAGCATCTTCTCGTAGGCCTGGCTGCCGACCTTCGTGCCCCCGGCCGCACCCGCGATGGGCAGTGCCGCCGCCATGAGCACCAGGATGCCGGTGCGCAGCAGCATCAAAAACGCCATCATCAAACCGCCGAGCATCCCGATGAGGCCGATCAAGAACAGCAAACCGACACCGGCCGGACCCGCATAGAGCTGGATCGTCACCATCGCTTCGGCCAGACGGGACGGATCGGAACCGACCGCGCTGTCCATGAACCACGCCGAAATCCGGTCCGACAATCGGGTGCCGAGCACGATCAGGGTCGCCGCGCCCCCAGCGAGCACCGCAGCGCGGGCCAGTTGTTTCAGGCCCTCTTCCGAGGTGTCGCGGATCGCCCCCGAGCGGGCCAGCGCCAGCCGCCCCGAGCAGGATCAGCGACAACGACAAGGCCGCGACCTGGATGTAGAAGGTGTAGTCGTTGACCGTCGCGACCGTGCCGGTGAAGGTGCCTCCGTCCATCTCGGTGCCGGTGATCCACCACCCGAGCGCGAACTTCAACACCGCCACCCCGGCGTTGCCGATCCACAGCGCGGTCTTCTCGACCGCTCCTGCAGCGGCGTCGTTGATGCCGTCCTCGATCGCCCCGGTACCGGCATCGACGACGTTGCCGGCTGCATCCACGCAGTCGGGAATCTCTACATCGAAGACCATCTCACCCAGCGCGCCGACGACGTTCCCGGCGGTGCTGGCGCAGCTCACGGCCCCGGCGCCGGTTTCCAGCCAGTCGAACCCCGAGTCCCCCTCGCCCTGCCCATCGATCTCGGCACTGTCGATGCTGCCGCCGGACGAGTCACCCGAGGGCTCGGTGTCCTGAGCAAAGGCCGCACCTGCTGCGCTGATGCCGACGGCCACGACGGCGCAGAGCACGGCGACCAGCCGAAGAATGCCGGTGAGCGGGCTGCGGTTCACCACCACTGCTGCCATCCTTCGGACGACACCGGCTCGAACTCGGTACCAAAAGCGGTCGAGTCCAGTTGGACTACCCATCCGGTGCCCTCGCGCCACACCACCGGGATCTTCACCACCCGGATCTCGGTGGCCCCGTTCGGCCGCTCGACGGTGGCGCCGAACTTCACCAAGGTCAGATCAGGATGGAACGACACGTCGACCATCGGCATCACCGCAGCCGGCGTATCGTCGGCAAGCCTGACTCCCGCCAACTGCCTGGTTGGGTCCGACACCCGGCCTGCTTCGGTGACCATCTCGACCCGGTTGTCCCCGGCTGCGACGTACCCGATGTAGTGGGCTGCGGCCAGCGCCGCTCCCTGCGCCGTGCGGGAGAACCCGGTGGCCACCCCGCTGTCGGTGAACCCGGTGGGGCCGTCGGAGGTGGAGAACGGAAGATCCATGTTGCCGTGGATGCGCTGGAGCATCACACCACTCGGTGCCTGCTCGACCGGCCGATTCGCGGCGGCCAGGGTGTCGGACAGGATCACCCCGTGAGGGTCGAGCGGGACGTAGACGACACGGTTGGTCTTGTCGAAGACCGGGTCCGGCTCGAACAGACCGTCCTTGTCCTGGGCGGTGGCGCCGCTGTCGGTGGTCGGATCGAGGGAGACCAGCGGTTCGGCGTCGTCCCCACGGAAGGCCATGACGAGGCCGACCATGACCCCGACGACGATGATGACGGCTACCGCAGCCAGGCCGATGGTGAGTTTCGTTGCTGCGGAGGACCGCTCGTTCTCGGCGGCCTCGAAGGAGGAGTGTTCTTCTCGCCGGTCCGGCCGGTGGTGTGGGGTTCGGTCACTTACGGGTCTCCTCGAGATCGACCAGCTCCGACGGCAGCGCATCGAGAGCGGTGATGGTGGCGGTGTCGTCGCTGGGCAGGTTCAGTCGCCAGTCCCCGTCGATCCACACCACCCGGGTGGTCGCGGACGCGAGCGAGTCGTCAGAGAACCGCTGCACGACCGCGACGGTGGCGGCGGTGTCGCTGTAGTCGGCGATCGTGTAGCCGACGATGGTCGGCACCATCTCGCGGTCGGTGCCCGAGACCTCCACCAGGGCGCGGTGGGCGGCGTAGAGGTCACGGCCTTGACCGGGGCGGCCACCCCGGACAGGATCGTCGGCCAGGTCCGCTCGGGCGCGGTGGCCAACTGCACCGACTGGGTGATCGCCGCCAACGCCGCACCCTGCGGGGTGCGGCTGAACCCGGCGAACGGCTCCCACTCGCCGCCTCGGGGACCGTCGCTCGTGCCGATCGGCACCTCGATCCCGCCGACGGTCACCCACCGAGCGATCTGCGGCGGATCGGTCAGCGACACCGGGCTCTCGCCTGTGTCCGATCCCCCGCAGCTGGTGGCAACCAGCGCCACCGCGACCACCGCGGCTCGCACCCATCGACGCCTCATGGTTCGTTCTCCTCGCTGCCGGACTGCTGGTGGTGCTGTTGTCTTTGTTCGAGCTGGTCGATGACGGTCGGGGCATGGCCGCCGCCGAGCTGCTGGGCTTGGGGCCCCTGGGCGGTGGCCAGCAGGATCGTGGCGAGGGTCGCGGCCACACCGCCGGCGAGGAGCGCGCCGATGTTCGCCGCCACGAACTCCGCGGCCGTGGGGGATTCGAGGCCGCCCCGTGCTTGTGGTCCCAGGCCAGGCGTGCGCCGACGAAGATCACCTTGGCCACACACAGGAGAAAGACGATCCCGGCCGCATACCCGAGCAGCGTCTGGACACCCTCGACGACCTCACCGGGAAGGGGCACCACCCCTTGTGCGGACACCGCCATCGCGCGCCCCTGCCCTTACGCCGCGCCGACGACAGCGCTGAGAATCTGGTTCGCCGAGATCGCGACGATCGCCCCGACCAGGGAGCCGACGAGCATCTTCGGTGAGTCCCCCGAGCCGTGCTGCCACTTCTCCCACGCGAACTTCCCGCCCGAGAAGATCAGGGCCGCCACGCACGCGAGGGTCACGCCCCACAGCAGCCAGTTCAGCAGCTTGAGCAGGCCGTTCGCACCCGGCGGCACCTCCGGGTTGATGTCGAAGTCCACCGCGCCTTGCGCGAGAATCGCGGCGTCCACGACTGTCTGGAACATGAAAGATGTCCTCCCGTTGAGGGTGTTGGCTACTGCCCCGACCACAGGGTCGGCAGAGCGGATTGGAGTGCCGTGACGATGCCGACGCCGGCCGCGATCACGTCCTCGGGAACGGCGATCACGGCTCCCTTGGCCCGAACGGGCACGCCGTCGAGGGCGCGCCAGGTGGGCAGGCTCGACCGGGCGGCCGAGGCCAGGAAGCGGTGCCAGCCGATCGCCCAGTGCGCCGGCACCGCGCCGGTGACGATCGACCGCAGCTGGCGCACCTCCTTCGGCGGGGCTTCGGCGGCGTGCGCCACGGTGAGCAGGCCGAGCAGCTCGCACGCCAGATTCCGGGTGCGGTGTTCGAGGATCAGATCGTGCGCGCCGCTCAGGCCCTGGATGGTTTCGCGGCAGACCACCACCACATAGGGCGATTCGACCTCCCGGTCGGTGCCGCACGGCCACCGATGCCGGGCGTCGTCGGCGAAGTCCCAGTACCGGGTGAGGGTGGAGACCGCGGCCCCGCCGTGGGCGCCGAGCAGCCACACCGCCGGTCCGGGCGCAGCCACCGGGTACGGGTCGACCCGGGCGTCGGCGCTGGTGCGTTCGCGGATGCTCATGCCAGCTCTCCTGTGCCTGCCTGGTGGTCGGTGGCGTGGTGGCCGGCCTCGATGCGGCCCAACGCGTCGAACACGTCGGTCCAGGCGTCGAGCGACCCGGCCGACAGGCGCCGGTGATCGAGGGCACCGGGACGCGCCAAGGTCGCATCGAAGGGCACTTCCACGAACGCGGCGACCAGCGGGGACAGTGCGTCGCGGATCGCCCGCACCGAGTCGAGCGGTCCGACCCCGGCGCGGTCGAGCAGATTCCCGCCGCCGAAGGTGCCGTCGATCGCCGCGACCTGGGCACCGGCTCCCAGGCGGAGGGCGGTGGTCAGACCGACGCAGGTCGTGGTCGCGGCCGCTCCCCGGAGCCGCCACCGCGATGACCGAGAGGTGTTCGGGCTGCTCGATTTTCGGGCTACGACGAAAAGCGACAACGTTGTTCATCGGTTCTCCACGTTCGCGATCTTCAACCCGCCGGCGGCGGGCATGGTGGTGATCCACTGCTTGTGGATGCCTTCGTCTCCCAGGGGCGGGAACTTGAGCAGCACATCGACCGACCAGCGGTGGGGGTCCTCGGTCGGCAGCACGGTCACGCAGTGCTCGGTCCCGGCCGGCACAGCGTCGATGAAGGTCTGGATGTCGGTGCCGGGCAGGATCATCAGGTCCGCGACGGCCGTGCCGTCCCGTTGGACGTAGTAGGCGTGCTCGAACGCCTGGATCACCGCCGGACCGGTGCCGCGGCCACCGGGGCCGTTGCCGACGATCCGGTCGGGTTCGTCGACCGGGGCGCACCACGGCGGTGCCGCCGCGGTCGCGGTCGTGGAGGTCGTGGTGGTGGACGAGGCCACCACCGAGGAGGACGGCAGCGGCGGCATCTGCGGTTCGTCGGTGCCCTCGGTCGTCGCGGTGACCACCGCAGCGCAGACCACCGCCAGCACGGCGACACCGGCCCCGACGAGCATCCAGGTGCGGGATCGATCGGGGCGGGCCGTCGCGGCCGCAGAGGCGCTGTGGGTGACCGGCTGGGTGGTCGTCTCCTCGACGACCTCGACCGCAGTCGCAGCCGGAGCTGCAGCAGGGGTCGGGCGGGCACGGCTGATCGCGGACTTCAATCCCCCACGGGTGCGTTCGGGGATCATCAGCGGGCTGCGGGGGATGTGGGCGCGGACCCACTCCGGGGCGCCTGCATAGGGATCGACCTCGGTCGCCGCATCGCCGTGTCCGGCAGGGCCGTGGGCTGGGTGATCGGCAGGATGGACCGGCGCCGGGTCGGTATCGACGGTGGTCTCGGCCGCGGATTCGGCCTCGACGATCGGTTCGAGGTCGGTCTGGATGACCGCATCCTCGTCGGCACCGGACGAATCGGGGACGGAGGCAGCATCGACCGGCTCGAACTCCGCCGCCTCGACCGTGGCGCTGTCGATGGTCTCCTCGGGGATCGGGAAGTGCACCGATCCGGTGTCGGTGTCGTCGGTCGGAGTCGGCTCCGGCCCGTACCGCTCGGTCACGTCCGGGAAGAGTTGTCCTCGATTGCCGGTCGACAATGTGTCCTCCGTCGTCGGGTGGTGGGGGCGGGGCTACCCGCCCCACCGGCGAGATGGTCGGGCAGGTCAGGCCGGGTTGAGGCCGTCCGCGGCCGCGGTCGAGATCATCTCGGCGGCCGTGCCGAGCGAACCGTCGAAGAACGTGGTCAGCACGGTGTCCGCTCCCGCGACGACACCTTCGCCACCGGGCTGGACCTTCACCCACTCACGGACCTGCGAATCGACCTGCGGAGCGGTGGTCACGACGCTGCGCACCGCGTCGGCCGCGGCCTGCCCGACCGGACCGGAGGACTGCCACTGCTCGACCGTGGCGTCGGCTTGCTCGGTGAGCGCGTCCTGGTGCACATCCGGCAGCTGCACCTCGATGGGCTGGCCTTCGTCGTCCCCGGCACCGAAGGCGGTCCCGGCCGCCAGACCGGCCGCCCCGCCGATCACCGCACCGGGGACCGCGCCGACCGCCGCACCGATCGCTGCGCCCGCCGCGGTCCCGGCCACCCCGGTGGTCACCGCGGGCAGCACCGGAATCGGCAGCGGCACCACACCCCGGCCGCAGCCCCGGCGAGACCGCCGATGGTGCCGCCGATCAGCGCGCCGGGCACCGCCCCGGCCGCAGCACCTGCTGCCGCACCGGCCACCGTGCCGCCGATCTGCGCAGCGGCGACCCGGTCGGCGCGGCTGGCCTCGACGCCGACCGACTTGTAGAAGGTGGCGACCTCGGAGCGGATCAGACCGGCGGTGTTGTTGGTGCGTTCGCGGTCGTCGTCGGTGACCCAGTTCGGCTGGTTGAAGTGGATATCGCCGATCATGATCTTCTCGGGCGGAGCGAGGAAGATCGGCTCCGGGGTGACCGGCTGCGGGGCCCGCAGCGCCAGCGGATCGATCGGCGGGATGTAGGACTGCCGCTCGTAACGGTTCGTGTCGTAGTTGTAGTCCGGCAGCGGCGCGTACTGACGCTGCTGCGCCGGAGGCGGGGTCCAGTAGATCTGCTGGGCCGGAGGCGCCGGCGCGGGCTTCGGCACGCTCGTCGTGCCGCCCTGGGTGGACGGCGCCGGCGTGGTCACCCCGCCCTGCGAGGGCAGCTCGACCGGACCTGCGCCGCCAGACCCGAACCCGCGGCCACGATCGCCGCGGCCGTGGCGGGCACGACGCTCGCCGCGGCGATCCGCGAAGCCCTGCGATGCTTGCTCATCTGCGTTCTCTCTTCTGTGTCGATGCGCGAGTGTGTCGATGCGCGAGTGTGTCGATGCGCGAGTTAGTTGAGTGCGGTGGCCGAGACGCCGCCCTGCTGAAGCACCGTCGGCTCCGGCACGACCTCGTGTGTCGTGGTCACCACCGAGTCCGGGGTGGTCGAGGTGACCGCGGCGGTTGTGGTGGACGGCGCAATCTCGGTCGTGGTGGTCGTGGCAGTCGTGGTGGTGGTCGGCATCGTGGTCGTCGAGGTCACCGTCTTCGACGTGGAGGTGGACGAGGAACCGAGGTCTGCGGCGGCAGCTGCGAGCCAGGACGCGACGAACCGCGCCGGCGGCTGTCCACCCGCGGTGGCCGGGACCGAGCCGTAGGAGCCGTGCTCCGCCGCGACGTTGCGCACCGTCGTCATCGCCACCAGATCGAAGGCATCCCGGTTGGCCTTCACTTCGTTCTGCACGACCTGGAACGCCTGCCGCACAAGTCGCTGCGAGGTCGCCGGCGGCACCAGCTCGGGCAGCACGCTGACCGTCTTGGCCGCAAGCACCCCGAACGCCGCGGCCGGATTGGCAAGCCCGACCGCCGCGACCGCCGCGATCGTCTCCGGGGTGAGCACCTTCTTCGCGACCGTGACCGCCGCGTTGATGCCGATCAGCCCGACCTTCAGCAACGCCGCGGTCACTTCCTGCCCGGTCGGCGGAGCCGAACGCGGATCGGACGCTTCGGCCAACCGCTGCGAGATGGTCTTCCTCGGCTGGACCGACACCGCCTCGAGAGCGTTCTTCGGAGCCGCAATGTCCTCGTTGACCACATCGACGGCGGTGCTGAACGCCGTCGAGGCCAGCGCCCGCCCGACCGTGGAGATCGCGACGAACGGATCCCCGCCGACCTCGACCTGACCGGCGACGTTGACCACCGCCCGCACGATCGGCGCGTTCGCCGGGGCGTCACACGCCAGATCCCCGCTCTGGCACCACGCCGACACCCGCCCGGAGAGACTGCCGTAGTCCTCGGTTAGATCGGCGACCGGGCCGATACCGCCGCCCTCGGGAGCGGTGAACGACACCGGCGGCAGGTTCTCGACCGCCTCACCGCTCGTACCAGGGACCCGAGCCGGGGAGGTCTGCGCGGTGCCGGGGAACAGCCCCGAGCCGGCGCTGCGGGTCGGGGCACCGAACAGGGCACCGGCCGCGACCGAGCCGGCCGGGACCGCTCCGGTGCCCTGGCCGACCGACCGCAGGAAGTTCGAGGCCGCGTGTGCGCCTTGGGAGTAGCCGACCACGGCGAGCTTGGCCGAGGGGCACTGCGCGAGCACCCTCTGCGCGGCCCGGGACAGGTTCTGCTCCCCCTCGGTGACCGAGGCGACGTACGACCGGCTACCGCTGGGGGTCAGGCCGCCGAACGATCCCGGGTACGGGACGTAGGCGCGATCGACACTCGCCCCGAGTTCACGGGCCTGGTCGAGCATCGGCCCCATGATCTTCGAGAGCATCCCGGTATCGACCTTCACCGGCGCATCCGGCGAGGACTCCGTGGTGCCCTGCATCCCCAGGACATACAGATCCGGACACCGATCGACCAGCTCGTCGAGCCAACTCGTCTGCGCGTGCACCGGGGCCAGACCACCCACACCGGTCATGACCGCAGCCGTGGTGACCATAGTGGCCACGGCCCGCGTACCCCGACCCTTCATCTCTCTCCTCCTTCGCGCAGTCGACCCTCAAGCCCCGCAGTGATCACTCCGCCGTTCCGGCTCTCGGGTGCAGGGCTTGTGCGGAAGCCCTGCACCCGAAAGCCGGAACAGCACAGGGCGCTGCACTGCTGTGGGAGTGCACAGCCCTCCCACTGGGCCCGATCCGCGAGACAGTGACCGCCCCCGTTCGAGCCGGCGCAAAATCCCTGTCCGCAAAAGCTTGGCAAAGCATATACTCGATGAGTTCGAAACAAAAGCAAAAAACTAGAGAGTTTTTGGGAAGCGGGTGGCGGTGAAGGTTGACGTGGAGCGTCGCAAAGCCCCAGCTCCTTCCGGGTGCCGGAGACGTCTGATCGGGGCATTGGCCGGTAAGGTCGATGCGATGACAAACGAGCGGGCGCGTTTTGCGCGAATAGTTGCCGAGCGGAGGCGCCTGCTTGGCTTGACTCTCGACCAGTTACAACAAGCCGGCGGGCCGTCCGATGTGACTACGGGCAAGCTCGAGAAGGGCGCCATCGCTTCTCCGAGCGCCCGTACTCTGCGGCGCCTCGACAGCGGTCTGCAGTGGACCGAGGGGTCTGCGGCGAGGGCCTGGGCCGGAGGGGAACCCACTCCCTTGGAGGACATCCCGTCGGCACGACGATCTACTCCCAGTGCCGTCAACGCCGATGCCGACTCGGTGACCCTCTCCCTGACCGTGGTCAACGAGTTGTCCGACATCGCGAAGCGGTACGAGCGGTTGGCGGGGACGATCGAGGACCAGGAACTTGTTGCCGAACTGGGTCGGATCAACACCGACTTGGACCTGCTGGTCGATCGCATTCTGCGTGCATGGTTGATCGCGCAGCTCGAACGCAAGTCGGCACCGGACTCACCGGTGAGAGGTGATCCGGTGGTGGAGATGTTGATCGGGGACTACCTCAATCGCACTCCCGAGCCCCCGTCCCCCGAAGATGCCCACGAGCTGCTGTACCTGCGGTGGCTGACGGGCCGGGCCGGTGAGATCGACGAAGCGACCGAGCAGGCGTTCGTCACACAGTGGAGAAAAGCTCAGAAGGAGGAGCGTCTGTGAACTACCTGGCCCCGTCCCTCGGCCAGAAGCTCGATCGGCTCCTCGCGTTCTACCACCACCGCAACGAACCCGAGCTGACGTTGCAGGCGGTGGCCACCATCGTGGGACAGCGCATCGGTGAGCCGATCCCGGTGGAAATGCTCGAAGAGGTCCGCTCCGGAGAGCGGACCTCTTTGCCGGTCACCGTCACCGACGCGCTCTGCGACGCGTTCAAGGTCGACCGTGATTACCTGCGCCTGAACGGTGGCCGGGACATCGACATCGATCAACGGTTGCGTCTGTGGATCACCATCCGGGACCGCGGGCTGCACCACTTCGCCGCGCGTGCCACCAGCCTGACCCGCGACGACGTCGAGCGGCTCATCGCAGAAATCGAGCGGATGACGCCGCAGGTCGGAGGACTCAGACAGGCGTGAAGCGCAGACGAAGGCCCTTCGGGCGCAACGTCAGGGTCTCTTCGACGTCGAGCGCATAGTCGGGTTCGGGGGTGATGTCGAACCGCAGCACCAGGGTCGCCAGTGCGAGGGTCATCTCGTGCAAGGCGAACTGCCGTCCGATGCACGAGCGGATGCCGGTGCCGAACGGCTTGAACAGCTCCGGTGCCCGACCGCGGTGGTGCTCCGGGGCGAAGCGATCCGGGTTGAACCGGTCGGCGTCGGGACCCCAGGCCGGATCGCGTTGTACCGCCAGCAGCAGCACGAACACCCATTCCCCGGCCGCGAACTCGTGCCCGCCCACCTGGGTGTCCTTTGGCGGAGCGGAAGAAACCCGGAGCGGTGGGCCAGAGCCGCAGTGCTTCGTTGATCACCTGGCGGGTGTAGCGCAATCGCGGCACGTCCTCGTACCGGACGGCGCCGTCGCCGATGACCGCACGAGCCTCGTCGCGCATCCGGGAAGCCACCGCCGGATCCTGGGCGATGAAGTGCAGCGCGAAACTCAGCGCGTTGACCGAGGTCTCGTGACCGGCCACGAGGAAGGTCAGCACCTGATTGCGGATGTTCTCCGGATCCAGCGCGGCGCCGGTGTCCGGATGCAGCATCCGGTCCAGCAGATCGCGGCGGCGCTCACCCGACCGCTGCCGGGCCGCAATCACCTCGTCCACGGTCTCGACCAGCACGGCGTGGTCGAGCTCGTTCTGCCTTCCTCCTTGCGGTGCAGGAACTTACCGACGAAGGGCACCGGGATCGCACTGTTCTGCGCAAAAGTCAGGGCTCGACTCATCGCGGCCACGAAGGGGTGCTCGCTGTCGCCGAACGAATCGAACGAGTAGCCGAAGCCGCAGCGACCGATCACCTCGAGGGTGAGCTTGCCCATCTCGTCCACGACCTGGGTGTATCCGTCCCCACCGGCGAGGTCCTTGCTCAGCTCGTCGACGACCTCGACCATCACGTCGTGGTAGGAGACCATCGCCTCCTTGGTGAAGCCGGGCATGAGCACCTCGTGCGCGCGCGCCCAACTCGATTCCCAGTTGTAGGCGGTGAACAGCCCGTCCGCCACCAGTGGGCGCAGCCGTTCGAGTGGCCGGCCGACGTATTTCTCCCACACCGTGTCGTCGAAGACCTGCGCGGCGAGTTCCGCGGAGCCGACGAAGGTCAGGTCCGTCCCGAGAATGGAGCGCCGGTAGATGGGGCCCAGCTCGTCGAACCGCTGCAACGTGGTCTGGTTCGGTTTCTCCTTGGACATTCCCAGGACATCGCCGATGAACGGCACCCGCCGCGGCGGATGCGGAATCGTCGTGTTCGGCACAGCCGTTCCTTCCCTTGTCACACGCTCACGGCTTCGGCCGGGCGCTTGGTCCATGCTTGCGCGATGCGCAGCAGCTCGTCTTCGTCGGCAAGCCACCGTGGCGTGGCCACACGAGATTCCGCAGCGCCGCCCGGCGCCGCTCGAGCGCGTTGACGATCGCGGCGCACCGCTGCATTGGGGTGGCTTCTTCCCGACGCTCCTGCTCGGTCATGTACGGCAGAAGGGTGAACACCGCGTCCTCGCACTCGATCCGCATCCGGTGCTCGCGATCCACACTGTTCGGAAGCAGCCCCGTCGATTCGATCGACATGGCAGGCAACGCGGTCGACAGGTCCTGCCACATGGGCGTCAATGTCGACACGGCCACCGACGACGGATCGTTGTGCAGTTTCGCCCGTACCGCCGCAAGCACCGGAGCGGCGACGACAGCCGCCAGCACGCACGCGGTCGGCAAGAAGAGCACATCGTTGGACTGGCTGCGCCAGTCGGTGAACCCGTTGGTCACCTCCACGGACATCAACACGGCGTTGGCGAATCGTGTCAGATGATCGAAGGCCGACACGGCGCCGGTGCACAGGATCAGTCCTGCCCACAGCCGAGTGGCCCGGTTCTGCTCACCGTCGCGCAGGATGCGCAGGCACGCGTACGCCACCGCGGCCACCGCCAGCGGCATCTGGGCCGCGTAGATCGCCATGTACGCCACGGTCCGCACAGAGCGCAGCTCCTCGATGGCCACACCCATCGAGCGCGCCGGCGCGCTGATCCAGGCCATCACCAGCATCCACCCCACAATCAGGGCGTAGCACCCGACGATCGTGCGCCGCGGAATCTTCCGCACCTTGCGGTAGGCCAGGACGATGAGGACGATTGCGGCCGCACCCAGCATGGCGAAGCCATGGGTGAGCAGGCGAATATCCGACAGAGTCAGGGCGTGACCCCGAGCAGGACGGTCTGTACCGCACCGTCGCGGAGCAGCGAGGCACCCAGCCACCACACCAGCAGCAAGGTGATCTGCTGGTCGAGCTGACGTTCGTAGACGAACAGCGCCCGGGCTCCGATCACCAGGGCCAGAAAGCCCATCATGGGGATGCTTGCCCACTCCGGCAGCGCGGAGGTGGCCTCTTGATGCAGCAGAGCGCTCATCGCAGCGGGGCGAAGACGCCGGCGATTCGATGCAGATCACCGTGACTGTCCAGATCGATCGGACCGCGACTGAGCACCGCCAGGTGCGTGCCGAGCAATTCGGCTTCCGTCTCGGTTGGGGAGTCGAAGGTCGAACGCCGCATCATGTACTCGATTCCTCCAAGCTCAGCCCTTCGGTCAGGGCGCTTTCCGTCGGACGGAACGGCTCTCCAGGGTGCTGACCGAGCACATGGCCCACCTCGTGAAAGATCTGCTGACGCTGATGGCGAACCGAGCGAGCCGGGTCATAGCGGATCACGTACCGCGTCGGGCCACCGAAAAGCAGCCCGCATCGGGTCTGCAGGTCCGTCGACAGGCCCGGCCACGGCTCCAACTCCACCGTCTTCCCGGTGTCCTCTTCCAGCCAGCTGAGGAATTCCGCGACCGTCCACGGCGGCTCGAGCGGTACACGATCGAGGATCTGCGTAATCCGTTCGCGTCGATCGCCCCCGCGTCTCAGCACTCGCTACCTCCCCTTCAGGCCTCCCCTGCCAGATGGCGGAACCTTCGGAGCATAACGCAAGCCATACTCTCGCCAGTCATCACTAAACGAATGCAAAGAATTGACGAAGAGTATGAAAGAATCCGGGTTGGTGCTCGAGGCGTGGGCGTGTCGGACATGCTTTACGCCTCACCTGTCACAAGATGGTCAAGGCATCGCCTCGGCTCGGGCCGACCGGCCATGTTGGCACAGGTTGAACGGTGGAGGGAGAACGGCAGTGGGAATGGCTAGCAAGGGTGCCCGTACCCGCGTGGTCACCCGCGTCCCGGACGAAGTCTACGAAGCTCTCGAGGAGGGTCGCCGAGCTGCTGGGGTCGAATCGATCAGCCAGTACGTCGCGGACCTGCTTGCAGTGACCACCGGCCACCCTCTGCTCGTCCGCGAGCTTCAGCGCCACTGCGAGGAGGAGGTTCGTATGTCTGCGTAGTTCACAAGTGGCTTCAGCAACTTCATAAGCAACACGCAGACCACATGAGAAAACCCCCAGCCGTGCGGGGCTGAGGGTCCTCAAAGTTGGTGAGAGCTGAGCGGCCAAACTCGGCTCTCGTACTGCTTTCCCCGAAGGGACTGTCTTGCCGGACAGGTCTCAGGGTACATCGTGCCCTGAATCAGAGCCAATGATCGCTGCGCGTGTCGCCGTTCTCACCGGTGCCACCCCACCGAATCGTCATCTTTTCGACGTGTGCACGCGCCGCTGGTCGCCGCGTGCCCGGGTGCGGATCGACCCGGATCGCACCCACACCTATGCCACCACCATGGCCGTCCCGAGCCGGCCGCCCGGATTTCCGTGGGCGATCTACCTGGCCGGCGCGAACCATCGCTACCGCCTGTTGGCGTTCGACCTCGACAGCGGCCGCCACGGCCCCGAGGTCGCCCGCGCCGATGCCGACCGGCTCGCCGCGCACCTGGCGGAGCTCGGTGTTGCGCATCTGCGGACGCGGTCCGGGCCCGGCGGCGGGCAGCACATCTGGGTGCGTCTGGCCGCGCCGGGGCCGCGCCCGAGGCGGTGCGTCGCCTCGCCCACGCGCTGCGCCAGCACTACCCCAGCCTCGATACCGCGCCGTTGACCAATCCCGCCACCGGCGCCGTCCGCCCCCCGGGGCCCCGCACCGCCGCGGCGGGCAGTCCCAGCCGCACCTGACTGGGGCCGCCCTCGACGCGGCCCTGGCCGGTCTCGACACCGAAACCGCGCCGGAGGTGGTGGACTGGTTGCTCGCCCGGCACCCGCACTCCCCACCCCGCGCCGGCTCCTCGGGCCGGTGCGCATCGTCGATCCGGCCGATCCGCGGCTGGACCGGCCACGCCGGGCGCTCACCGACACCACCCGCGCCCTGCTCGAGGCCGCCCCCGAACCGGGAGCCGATCGTTCGGCGCTCGTGCACAGCATCTTCCTGGGCATGGCCCGCGCCGGCCACAGCCTGGCCGATGCCCGGGCGGCCGCCGCGACCGCGCCGGGACTGGTCCGGCTGCGTGAGGACCGTGCCCGCGGCCGGGAGGACACCGACCGGCAATGGCGCCGCGCCCTGGACACCGCCGCGCACTTCGCCCCCGCGCCCCCGAGCACCCGGGCCCCGGTCGACGACGAACTCGACCGGATCGAGGCCGCCATCGGATCCGAGCCGGCGCACTGGGCCCGCCCCGGCGGTGCCAGCGACGAACGCATCCTCTACGCCCTCGTCGCGATCGCCCGCGCCGCCCGCACCCGCACCCTCGATATCGACTGCAGGCGCCTGGCCCAGGCCGCCGCCGTCGACGCCTCCACCGTCTCCCGGCGCCTGCGCGTGCTGGCCCACGACTCCTGGGTGACGCGCATCCGCGCCGGCAGTGGAACCCGCGCCGCCACCTGGCACCTCGAACTTCCCCCGTGGCGGCGGTATCGCTTCCCGCTGCAACACAAGGGGAACCCGCCCCCGCTTCGAGACACCCCCCTCTGCTGGCTCACCACACCCACGATCTGTGGGCGTACCGGTCCGGGCTCGGGGGCGCCGCTGCCCGCATCCACTGGGCTGTGATTTCGGGAAAACCCCTCATTTCCGGAAGAGGCAGAAATTTTGTCGAGGTGGCTGCCGCGACCGGGTACAGCCTCGCCACCGTCACCCGGGTCCTGGCCACCCTGACCCGCCTGGGTGTGCCGACCAGGGCGCAGCCGCTATCTCCGATTTGCGGGAGCGGCTCGATCGTGCCGCGGACCGGATCGGGGCCGCCGGTGTCGGGGCGCAGCGGATCCGCCGGCACCTTCACGATCGGGAGCTGCACCGATGGTGGCTCGAAGAGCAGGACTGGCGCAGCCGCCGCGGCAAGAAGACCGGCGTACCCCGCACGGTCTCGCTCACCATCGCCCTGCCGCTCGAGGCGCCGGCTCGGCTGCGGTACGGCCGATTCCCCGTGACCGACACGGGCCGCGCCGACTACCGCGCGGCACGAGCCGTGGTCACCCGCCTGTGCTCCCCGGTCGGGACTCCCCCGATAGAGTCAGGTCAGCACAACCAGGCGGCTTGAAACGTCCTTGACCCTCTATCGCGTGGGATCGGTACGAGTCGCCCAATTCGGCACTCGCGCGAGGGGAACGCAGCAAGGACTCTGGCCGCAGAAGCGGTAGTGACACCGATGCACCGGGCGAGGCGGTTTACGAGTACAAGGCCGGTGTCGTCGCAGCGTCGGGAGCCTGAATCTGGTCCAGACCCTGCTGCGCGAGAAACTCTTCGACCGGCCCGACCTGTGGGTGCACCCGATCGTGCTCGGAGTCGGGAAGAAGGTGTTCGACGCCGGCGCGGTGCCCACCAACCTCACCCTCCTCGCACCGCCGGCAGCCGGCCCCGACCGGCACCGTGTACCTGCGCTCGCGCTCGCCGACGGCCTACCGGCACCGGGGACATGAGCGCCCCCGACCGCCGGCGCCGGGCGGGACGGCTGAAGCTCCGCCCTGTGAGGCGCTCAAGCATTCCAAAGACTGCCCCGGCCCCACCGTGGGCGCGTCGCTCAAGTGCCGTTCTGCTAGATGCAACGGATCGGGTGCTTTTCGTAGGCATTGTGGTGCGCGTACACGATAGAGAGTGCATTGCGTGCACGCATCGCATGCAATGCAACGGGCGCACTCGATTTGAGCGGGCGGCGTCATGGCGTGCGATGGATGCGGTCCGTGCGAGCGGAGCGTCGCCGGCTCGGGGTGCATGCGTGCTGTGCGTGCATGCATAGCACGCTGCGCAAGGTAAGCATGCTGTGCATGCCTTGCGCGTGACGCGAAGTTTGCATAACGTGCGGCGTGTGCACGAGACGCATGCCGTGTTGCACGTGCAGACTGTGCACCGCACGCCTGCACCGCAGGACGTGCACGGCATTGGACTCCCCTTGCCGGTTAGAGGGCAACGGATCGCGTGCTCTTCGTGGGGAGGGCTATGTGGTGCATGCACTGCATCTTGTGCGTGTGCATGCTGGGAGAATTCATTTCCTTGCGTTGCATTGCGTGCACGCATCGCATGCAATGCAACGGGCGCACTCGATTTGAGCGGGCGGCGTCATGGCGTGCGATGGATGCGGTCCGTGCGAGCGGAGCGTCGCCGGCTCGGGGTGCATGCGTGCTGTGCGTGCATGCATAGCACGCTGCGCAAGGTAAGCATGCTGTGCATGCCTTGCGTGTGACGCGAAGTTTGCATAACGTGCGGCGTGTGCACGAGACGCATGCCGTGTTGCACGTGCAGACTGTGCACCGCACGTCTGCACTGCACGATGTGCACGACACGCACTTCTTGCACTGACCGAAAGGCTTGCAATGCAACCGCGCAAAATTGCTATCGCCAACCAGAAGGGCGGGGTAGGGAAGACCGCAACCGCGCTCGGGCTCGCGAGTGCGGTGTCCGCTAAGGGGGCAAGGTCCTGGTCATCGACGCCGACTCGCAGGGCAATGCAACCAATGGCCTTGGCGTCACCGTCGATGCAGGGATGCTTACCACCTACCACCTGATGAACCGCACAGCGGAAGGAAGCGCCGCGGACGCTGTTGTCGCCACAGAGTGGGAAGGCGTCGACCTCATCCCGGCGGATGAAGAACTCGGCAAGATCGAATCGGACGGATCGAACGATCTCGTGTTCCGCCTGGACATCGCCTTCGAGGGCTTGGACTTGAGCCCTTACGACATCGTTCTATTCGACTGCGCGCCCAGTCTCGGCAAGGTACTGTTCGCGGTCCTCATCGCTGCGGACGGGGTAGTGGCCATCACCGAGCCGACGATCGACAGCGTGCAAGGTGTCGAGAAGCTCGACGAGACCATCCGTACTGTCCGCAAACGCGCAAACCCGAAACTGGCATTCGACAAAGTCATTCTTAGTCGGCGCCGCAACACCGGGGAACACATCTTCCGTGAACAAGAGCTTCGGGACAGCTACGGCGATCTCGTCGCTCGCACGATCATCCCGGAGTTGGCGGCCCGCCAGGACGCTCACAGTCTCCGTCAGCCCATCCATCAGTTCCGTGGCGGACGCGCTCTTTCCTCCAGACCGCATACAGCGATCTCCTTACCGAACTCGCGATTCTTCCCGGAGGCACACAGTGACCGCTCAACGGCAACCGGCGATCCGCAAGACTCACCCGGCCGAAGACCTTCCCGAGCGGCCTCCTCGGTCGGATGTTGCTCCCGTTCCATCTCCCACGGTGCCGCACCGACTGCCATAGCGGGGGAACAGGGACCAGAGGGTCTGACCATGACTCATAACACGCGGATCCGTCCCAGCATCAAATCGCGGCTTCGCAGGGAGTGGACAAGCTCCGGTACGAAACCGGGGATCGGACGATCAGCGAGGCGTCGCTCACCGATAAAGCCCTTGAGGAGTACCTCGACAAGCACCGCCTGTGACCCCTTCATGCGCGCAATGCATGCACGCACTGCGTTCCTTGCATGCATTGCGCTGCCCGCATGGCTAAGTGCATCGTGACCACGCTGGTTTGCACTGCTCGGGCCCTCGACCGCAACGGCATTCTTACAGGAAGAACAACTTCACCATGAATGACGATCTCGTGCAGAGTGCACGCCGACGATTGCACTCGAAGACCACGGCCCTCGGTGCTGTTGCAGCGATGACGCTGGTGCTTGCAGCGCTGGCGTTCACCCTGTCGTTCGACGCGCTGCGTCAGCTCACCCTGGAGATCGGCGTGCGCCCGGAACTGGCCTGGATGGCGCCGGTGGCACTCGATGTTGCACAGGCCGCCGCGGCCCTGGCACTGGTTGCACTGGGCACGGACGACGAGTTCCGCGGTGCCCGCCGGTACTGCAAGGCCCTGGCCACGGGCACGGTCCTGCTCAGCGTGGCCGGCAACGGTTACCACGCCTTCCGTCTGGCCGGGCAGCGGCACGCGCAGGCCGCGGCCGGTGTCGATGTCGGGTACCAGCCGCAACCGGCGGCGATCGCCGCGTGCATTGCGATGATCGTGCCGCTGCTGTTCTTGGCGTTGTTGCATCTGTTCACCACGATCGTGCGGGCGCTGACCGTCGAACGCGGCCGCTACCACGAGGCGGTGCAGCACGTGCACCCGGCCGCCCACCCGGATCAGGACGCGGCTGCACTCGATGCATCCGAGATGCACGAGCACACCGAGGATGCACCCTTCGACCACGACGTGCACACCGGTGGTGCACGCGTGCACCCGGCGGCCGTCGCCGCGGACCTCGACGTTGCAACGGGGGAGCGGCCGGACACGCAATGGCACGGGGAGGACCTGGCGGGGGAGTCGGTCGTGCCGGCCCCGGCGCAGGGGAGGCCCTGCCCGAGCCGGCTCTGGCGCCCACCTCCGGGGGCTATCCGCAGACGGTCGACGGGCTGCACGCCTTCTTGGCCGCATGCACGCTGCGCAGTGAGGAGAAGGAGGTCGCGGGGATCCTGCTCGAGCGCCCGCAGCTGACCTACGCGCAGGTGGCGGCCGAGCTGGGCGACACCCCGTCCCCGTCGACGGTGTGCGGCGCTGGCAGCGCTTCAAGAACGCCGCCTACGCCGAGGGTTTCGAGATCCCGCCGGTGGTGCTGCTCCCGCTCGACGCGGTCACCCCGCGGGAGGAGCAGCTGGTGCCGGTGTGACCTAACGGGCCGCCCCCGGTCCGCCCGCTGGGCCGGGGTTGGGGTAGTTGCCGTCGACCGGCCGTGGGCTGCTGCCCGGCCGGGGCGGGGAAAACAGTGACGCCAGGACGGCGCTTCCGACTTATGGTCGTGTCAGCGGTCCGTGGTCGGGTTGGCTGCCCGTAACGTGCCGTAGCAGACCGGAAGGTTTGACTCCTGCGCATCCTGTCGCCCCATCCTGCGGGTTGACTTCGCGGGGGTATGTCGCCCCTTCCGGTCTGCGTTCGCGGAGTGACCGAAGAGAGGCGTGAGACCCCAAGCTGCTGTGAGAGGTACTTGAAGTCGGACTGTCCTCCGCGGATCCCCCACCCCAGGCAGAGAAGGGAACCGCGTCCCGTGATCGTCATCGGCATCGATCCCCACAAGTCCACCCACACCGCCACCGCAGTCGACCCCGTCACCAACACCGACCTCGGCTCGATCCGTATCGAGGCCACCCTCGCCGACTACAAGAAGCTGCTCACCTGGGCCCGGACCTGGCCCACGCGCAAGTGGGCCATCGAGAACGCCGACGGACTGGGCCATCACCTGGCGCAGTGGCTGCTCGTTCTCGGGGAGCTCGTCCTCGACGTCCCGGCCACCGCCACCGCCCGGGTGCGGCACCTGTCCCGCGGCGGTCGACGCAAGAACGACCGTATCGACGCGGCCGCCGCCGCATGTGTGGCCGCCCTGCAAGGCGATGCCCGCCCCGTCGCTCCCGAGGGCCCGACCGATGCTCTGGCCTTACTCGACGAGCGTCGAACGAACCTGTGCAACACCCGCACGCGAATCGCCAATCAGCTGCACGCGTTGCTGCGGCAGGTGCTGGCCGGCGGCGCACCGACCTCGCTGACCGCGGCCGCCGCCACGGCGCTGCTGCGGGGCTTCCGCGCCCGCAGCGAGGTCGATCGGATCCGCGTCGGCCTGTGTCGGGACCCGATTGCCGACATCCGCCGCCTCGACCACCAGCTCGCGGCGAACGAACAGCAGATGTCCCGTGCGCTCGACGAGCACGGGACCCGTCTGCGGGAGGTGGACGGCATCGGTCCGGTGACCGCCGCCCGCCTGATCGGCCGGACCGGACGTGCCAGCCGATTCCCGACCGCCGCGGCGTACGCGAACTACAACGGCTCGGCACCGGTGCAGATCGCCAGTGCCGACACCGACCGCCACCGGCTCTCCCGCTACGGCGACCGGCAACTCAACAGCGCGCTCTACATGATCGCGATGGTCCAGGTCCGGATGCCCGCGAGCGCCGGGCGTGCGTACTACAACAAGAAAATCGAGGAAGGCAAAAGTCCCCGAGCCGCGACCCGCAGCCTCAAACGGCACCTGTCCGATCACGTCTGGCGCATCATGCTCGCCGACGAAAAACGCAGCCCCCGGCAACCCGAGAAAGAATTCGACAGAGCGGCTTGACAATAGAGAGGCACCCCCGCAGCCCTGGCGTCGAGTCCCACCCCCGCAGTCCTGGCGTCGAGTCCCACCCTAGCAGAGTTGTTCGAACATGTGTTCCCACTGGGTGGGGAATGGTGCGATCATGAAGGACGTGGCCCGATCCGAGCGAGCCCCGTCCCGATGCCCCGCGGGTCATCGCCTGACCCCGAACCGGGTCCTGGTCGGCTGGATCCCGTGCGACTGCACCCCCGGCGCCGGGGGTCACCGCACCTGGACGTGCCGCACCTGCGAGCTCACCATCGGCTCACCCCCGCATGTGGGTCCGCCGCGGCCGGGGGTGCGGTGGTCCTGAGAGGCGAACGCCCCGGGGCGGTGGGTGCCGGGGCGTTCACCGGGGAGCGTACGACGCCCGTCCGACATCCTGTGGTGAGGCAGCGGCGGTCCTGGGTATGGTGGCCGGGGTCGCGCACGGTCCCCTCGGACGTGCGGGGCCCCGGTGCCCCGGCGCTATACCCCCAACGCCGGGGCACCGGCCTATCCGCAGGATGCGGTGAGCGCGGTGTAGGTGTCGACGGGGCGGGGACGGTCCGGCCCGGTTCCTCGAGGTCGCCGTCGACGGTGTGATGCTCGACGGTGGGGGAGTGGCCCGCTATCCTCGAGGGTGTCCTGGCGAAGAGTCAGGAAAGTGAGGCCGGGAGCCCGCACGTTGTGCGTGGTCGCCCGGCCTTTGCGCTTCTCTTCGACAGCCGCGCCGCGGTGATCAGCGAGGTCGATCGCGCGCCGCAGCTACCCGCCGGCGGCGTCGGCGCAGGCGAGAAAGATCATCCAGCCCCGGCAACTCGTGTCCGTGTGGACGGTCCATCCTCGCCCGGACCGTCGGGGGCGCCCCGACCCGGGCGAGGGCACCGATGAGCGTCGCGAGATCCTGCTTGTCCTGGGCGCAGGATTCGACCAGGATGCGGCGGGCCCCGAGCTCGGTGCTGTGCACCGCCCACCCGGCCGGCAACTCGCCCGGGGACCTGCCGGTGGGGGCGACCGGCGATCGGTGCGGTGAACAGGTGCGCCTGCCGGATCGTCCGGTGTGCGCGCGAAGGCGGCCACGATCCGCCGCCGGTTCTGTCGGGCGCTCGTCGCGGCGGTGCAGCCGGCCGGCGGTTGTTCGGCCCTCGCACCCGCATCGTCGTGCGGGCCGGGAGCCACGTCCTCGGAAGGCACCACCACCGCGCAGCTCGAGTAGTGCGTAGTCGTCGCCTCGTCGACGAAGATCTCCACGGTTGCCCGTCGCACCTTCTTCCTCCGGTGTCCGGCCCACGGCATTGTCGCCGATCACCACAGCTCGCCCCGGCCCGCCTGCGCCGGTGCTCCGCGACCCTGTCCGGTCCGGACCGGGGCAGGTCGAGGCCCTGAGGGCCCGTTGCGTGCTGGGGTCGGTTCTCGGCGGCGTTCGTCGCGGCGGTGCAGCCGGTCCCGCTTGATCGAAGCCTCCTCGGCGTGCCTTCGAGGGAACCCGTGCCCCCTCGGCTACCGTCGCGACAGCGCACGAGTCAAGGGGCGCGCTCGCCCCGGTCATGAGGGGGCGCCCGGCATGGAGACCGACGAACAGCTACACCAGTGGGCGTGGCAGCTGCGCCACGACGGCCACGACTGGAGCGAGGTCGCCACCGAACTCGGCTGCACCGAAGACCTCGCCCGCGCCATGGCCGACCGGCACCGCCGCGACACCGAGGCTCAGGCTCAGGCCGACCAATTCTCCCTGTTCGACCTGTAACCCATCCGCGACGCTTCTCCGGCCGCCGACGACGTCGGTACGCTTACCGTCGTTCGCGGTGGAATCGGTGGTCCCCGCCCCCACCGGAGAGGGCCGGATCCGCGTCGATGTAGAGAACGACACGCGTACCGCCCTCCGACCCGCCCGGCGGCGGTGTCCTCGGGCAGGACTCCACTCCGGCGTCCGCGGTAGCGGGCCGGGTGGCCCGAGGCCGCCTCCCGACACCGATTCGGGCGTTGTAGCGCTACAACGCGCGGTGCGGATGCCGCGCAGGCTTCGTGCGCCGCAGTCCGGTGCCGGCATCGTCCTCAGTGAGCTTGTCCCGGGGGTGAAAGGCCTTGCAGCTCAGTCTTACTCGGCGGGGACTGTCCTACCCCCGAGAGGACCTGCCGCCGGGCCGTCATCCGGTCGGCACCTTCCAGCGGTACCGGCACAGCGCAGGGGAGAGGGTCCACCGGCGCCGGCACATCGGCTGCCGCCCCGACTGCCGGGGGATACGGGGCCGGCCTGGCGGGTGCACACGGGAGATCAGCGACCGCGTTCTCGCTGCACGCACCGCCGGTGTTCGCGGACAGAGTGCCCCGGGCGGGCTTCGTGGTACGCCTGCGGCGCACACCGCATCGAGCTCCACTGCGCTCCGCCCTGCACAAGAGCCTTCTTTTCCCCTTCTGGCCGTCCGATGGTGACCGGCGGTCCGCTGCGCGCAACCCCTGGGCGCTGCGCGGCCTGACGGCCCGGAAAATTCTCCTCCGCTGCGCTCCGGCCAGATTTTTCCGTCCCAGAAGTTGCACTCCACGGCCCTCGTGCCGGTCCACATCCTCTCTGCCAGAAGGGCACAAGAACAGGCGGGCCACGCCTGGTTCTCACCTCCAGCAGGAAGGTCACCATGACCGCGCCGCAGACCCCGAACTTTCCGAGTTCGACCACCCGCACCACCATCATGATCGCCGGGCAGGACCAGCAGGTGCGCCTGGATGCGGTCAACGCGCTCACCGCGGCCGCGGCGGTGTTCGCCACCTTCGGGGCGGTGCGGATGGTCTTCACCGACCCCGCCGTCGCCCGTGGCCTGGTCACCGTGCTGCGCCGCCCCGCCACCGGCGGATTCCTCCTGGCACTGCCCGAGCAGTTCCTGCTGCGCCCGGACCGCTTCCCCGCCGACGAGCACCTGGTGACGGTGCACTGGTCCCAGGTGCCGCACTCCAAGGTCACCCCCGGTGGGGCGTTCGATCCGCAGCGGCGCCGGCACATCCACTGGGTCGACGTCGAGGCCGGGCCACTGATTTTCCGGTTCTTCGACAAGGTCGGACACGCCGCGTTCGTCGCCGAGCTCGCCCGCACCGTACAGGTGGCTCGGTCGGTGCTGCTCCCGGCGGACGAGAAGGCCCTCGCCCTCGACGGCCGCGGGTAGCGGCCGATAGTTGTCCACAGCGGGCCCGGTTGTCCACAGGCAGCCGGGCCCGCGCCGTTCTCCGCCCGGTGGTGGGCACCGGGGCGGGCACACTGGCCTCGCCCCACCGCGCCCCGCCGAAGGAACGAGGAACCGCTCATGCACACCTGGACCGTCACCTGCGATCCGGCCGACGCTGCGGACGCCGCCTGCGGCACCGCCGCCCTCGAACGCGACGCCGTGCTCGCCGGCGTCGCCGCGCTGCGCCGACTCGTGCACGCCACCCACCGGATCGGGGACCAGTCACCGTTCGTGACTTTGGTGATCGACGCCCGGCCCCGGATCGGGATCACGCTCGGGGAGGCCGGCCCGGACACGGTGCTCGAGTGGATCGACCACTATGAACACGACGCCTCGCTGGTGGCCGCGGTCGACGACAGCGTCCTGGCCCGCCTCCACCTTGAGGCGCGCTGACCCGCACCCCGCACCGCCGCCGAAGCGTGCCGGTGGCGATGGAGGGGTCGAGGTCGCCCCGCGTCGGAGAGGTTCACGACGATGTCGGCACCGGGTGGACGATCCCCAGAGTCCAGCGCTCCGGTGCGGCGGTACAGGGGTGTGGGGGTGCGCGGCGCACCCTGCTCCCGCCGGGGAGTGACCGACCAGGCACGAAGTCAAGCGCCCCACCTCGAGGGGAGGTGGGGCGCTCTGCTGCGGATCGGGTCCGGGAGCCGTGTGGCTACCGTCTACCGGTAGCAGTGCGGGATCTTGCGTTCGTCCAGGGAGCCCTTCGTGCCCAGGCCCATGGCCTTGCAGACCTGCGACCAGCTGTAGAACACCGACTTCTCCTTGGGCCAGAACCCCCGTACGCGGCGTACATGTACTTGCACGAGACGCCGCTGGCCTGGGCCACGGCGGTCTTATACCAGTGCTTCGGTGTGGTACCCGTTCTCGACGTCAGCTGCTGGGCCGGAGTTCGGTCGTAACAGAACTGGTAGTACTCGGGGATCGGCCCGGTCGGTGCGGCGTGCGCCGGCGCGGTCAGGGCGAGGTTGGCTCCGAAGAAGACCAACAGGGACGCTGTGAGTGCGACGAAGGTAAGCACCCGGAACGGAGTCGCCATCTTCCGTGTGGGCTCGGCATCCACTGCGGGAAAGCAGATTCGGTGTGGGCTCGCGGTTGCCGAGGTGGGATCGGTGGGCTGTGGGGTGCTCATGGCTCGACCTCTCTCATCGGGAAGCGGTGGCTTCTCGGGCGGGCCGCCCAGGGTGCTGGGCTTACTCTCAGTTTCAGTTCGCGGGGAGCCTCGATCGCCGTGCGGGACAGAAACGGGACACATGGATGGTGAGTCGTAGCGGTCCGTTCGCCGAGGACGAGCGTGAACTGGGGGCATGGATGAAGCGGTGCCGCGGCAGGCGGTCCCTTCGGGCGATCGAGGGGGAACTGAAGGGGACGGAGTTTCCGCTCACCAAGTCGACGCTCAATCGGTACGAGCACGGTAAGCAGTTGCCCTCGGTCCGGTACGCCGACGTGCTCGACCAGGTCTACGCGGCGGAGGGATGGTTGCTGTTGTCGATACACAGACTGTGGCGCTCGAGGTGGGATCCGTGGGCCGACGAGTGGCCGCAGCGCTATCACTCGTTCTCCTGGCCGGCCGATTACCGGGGGATGGTCTGGATGAAAGTCCTGCCCACCGACCGCGAGGAACAGGTTCACGTGTCGATAGACCTCGAATGGGGCCCGTGGGGCCGGGTCGTCGAATGTGTACTTCCCCCACCGGAATCGTTCTTCGGACTGGAAAAGCCCAGGATCGGGACGGCATCTCGCGCCCCTTGAATTTCTCGGCGGATCAGAAGGTGTTCGTTCTGTTCGGTGCCGGAGAGGAGGACCTGGCGGGGAGTCCGTGCTCGATATCCACCGAGGCTGGGAAATCCGCAACAGGGACGCCTCCCCAGGGGAGCGGTGGCACGGCCCCGACGATCCTGACGCGTGACGTGACATGTGGCGGTGACGGCGTCCCACCACCGGCGAGCGGTGGACGCAACCGGTAGGAGCCGGGGGCGCGGAACTGCGGACTGCCCACGCCCCCGGAGGCCTCGTCGAAGTAGCCGGGGGATGCGGGCAGGACGGGGCGTGGCGCGGTCGTCTGCGCGCATTCTGCTGAGGCCGCCCGGGCTGCGACATCATGCTCCCAGTCAGGGCCTCGACCCCCACGCCACCCGGTGATCCTGCCCGACCCAGGAGTCGAACCGTCGGCACCGAGGCATCCTCTCCCCGCCACATCCGGACTGTCGGTTCTCGGTTGATCTGGCGCGGCTGGTGGGGTTGACCTGGTTTCCGCCAGTTGGGGGTGGTGTTGTCGTCGGTCGGTGCTTCTCACTTGAAGTGGCGGATTGTCGGGAGGATGGGGTTGTGGAAGCGGGCTGTTCTCCAATGCCTCTCGCGGACTGCTCTGAATCGTCTGCGGTGCTCGATGATCCAGCTTTCGAGTGGATCGATCCGGTTGGGGCAGCACAGCAGGTCGCCGAATCGCGCGGGTTGTCCGAGGTGGCGAGCGATGCGGCGATAGAACTGGGTCACAGCATGGTCGTAGTCGGCCAGGGCGACATGGCGTCGCCATTCGAGGTCGCAGAGGATCTCGGCGAGCGGACGGCTTCGGGCATGACCAGCAGTGAGGTTGCGCTCGCGGATCGGGGCAGGGTGGCTGCCCGTCGGTCCCACCGGGTGTGCAGGTTTGCGAAGGTGTCGGTGGGGAAACGGGCGCGGGTGCGGTGCCAGTTGGTGACGATCCGGTTCGCGTGCCAGAGCTGTTCACGAACCCAGGCGAGGTCTTCGACAGTCGAGCACAGCCGGCCGAGTCGGCGGTCGGCGGTCGGCGGTGAGGATCTCGGCGTTTCCCGACAGGTCGATCTGGTCGGGGTGATCGCCGGTGGTCCCGACCCAGCGGCGGTGTCGCCGGCAGATGGACGGGGCCTCGTGGCCGCGGACGCGGACCTGAGGACGGCCGGGAATGCGGGCGATGCAGCAGTGGCAGTGGTCGCGGATGGCTGCGCTGCGGAAGGCACGGAGCGTCGGGTCGGTGTGCGGTAGTCGGTCGCCTCGGGAGGCCGACAGGCCGGGCAGTGCGTGACACAGCCAAGCGGCGGGCAGACCGGTGAAGGTTTCCAGCCGGGCGAGGGCGGGTGCGTTGAGAGTGACCTCGCTGTTGTGCACCATCGTCGCGGTGGGGCGGACGCCGAGGGGGTCGCCGAGGGCACGCAGCAGCGTGGTCGGCCGGGCCAGGGCGTTCGCGGCGGCGAGTCGGAAGACGTAGGACACCACGGTTTCCCCGCCGATCGGGCGGACTCGGACGGGCAGGAGGTGGGCGGGCTGTTGCCATAGCGTCATCGGCCGTTCCCGGGCCGGTGCGGCTGGAACTGGGCCACGGCGGCGCCGTCGAGCAGCGCGGCGTCGAGGTGGGCTTGGGTGATCGTCTCGGCGCCGTCGGTGATGGCGTCATTGGCGGCCTCGTAGATCAGGTGATCGAGACTGCCGATCATGCCGCCGGTGCGGGCGTGCAGGTAGTCGGCTCGCTCGAGGAGGGTTCCGGGGCGGTGCTGGTGCAGCCGCAGGGTCTGTCGCCGATCAGGTGCAGCGGACGCGAGTCCACCACCGCCACCGTCCCGTCGACCGACCGCACCAAAAAGTCCGGGGCGTGACGGCGCGGCGTGCCGCCCTCCGGCGTCCAGAGCAGCCACAACGGCTGCGACGCGACGCCGACCACGCACGCGTCGAAGTCCAACGCCACCAGATGATCCCGCTCGACCCACGACTCGAACCCGATCTGACGGCCCAGCGTCGCCGACCAGTACCACCCCGGGAAGTTCCGCTGCCCCCGATACGACGGGAACGAGCGCACCGGCCGGACCAGCTCGTCGACCACCTCCGGCACCCGCCGCCACGGCACCCGCCGCTCGACACCGCTCTCGCCCGCGAACACCGCCTCGAACCCGTCGGCGGAGCACCCGAGCCCCTCTGCATGACCCAGCACCGAGGCATCATCTCCGCCACCTCAGTGAGAAACGCGCCACCACGCCGCCAGATAGGTGAGAAACACGCCAGATCCGGTGAGAACCGACAACAACAAATGCGCCACCCGAGTGTCGACTCGCCACCCGCTCACCGTTTCGTACGTATCATGTTACGTACTAAACGATACGGTTGACGGTAGTCCCGGGTGACGACCGGACACCAGCGGAAGGGGTGGCGTCATGACCGAGGGCAGCAGGGGAGGGCGGCGCCGCGAGTACGCCTCGGACGCGGACCGGGTCCGGGCCTGGCGGCAACGGCAGAAGGAGCGGGCCCGCGCCGAGCGGCTCGCCGCGGCCGCCCCCACCGATCCGGTCGCGGCGGTGTCCACCCTGGCCGAGGCGGTGCCGCTGCTGCGGCAGGAGACTCAGGCCGCCCTCGCACGCCTCACGGAGGTGGCCGCGTCGATCACCGCGGCCACCGCGCTGCTGGCCGACCCGGCCGCGCTCGACGCGCATCTGCGCCGGGTCCACGCCGACGCCGACAAGGTCCGCGCCGACGCCGGCGCCGAGATCGCCCGCCTGCGGGAGGAACTCGACACCGCCCGCGACGAGCGCGCCGACGCCGAGGCGGCCGCGGCCGCCGCGCTCGCGCAGGCCGACGACGCCGCCGCGCAGCTGACTGCGGCCCGCCGCGAGCACGCGAGTGAACTCGACCGGCTGCGCGCCGACCACGCCACCGCGGTCGAGGCGGTCCAGGCCCGGGCCGCCGACAGCGACGCGGCGCACCGACGGCGGATCACCGACCTCGAGACCCTCGTCGAACAGCAGCGCGACCGGCTCGCGCAGCTGCGTGCCGCCGCCGAGCAGGGCGCCGTCACCGTCGGCCGGCTCGACGCCGACCTGGCCGCGGCCCGCGCCGAGACCGCCGCCGAGCGGGAGCGCACCGAGGCCGTGCGCGCCGACCTCGCCGCCGCCCGCGCCGAGACCGCCGCGGCCCGGGCTCAGGTCGATGCCGCCCGCGACCGCGCCGACGAGCTGCGCGCCGAACTGCGCGAGGTGCGCGCCGCGGCAGCATCGGACCCGAACGAGCGGGGATGACCCGCCGAGACCCCGAGGAGCGAGCCGAATTCCGGTGCGTCCCCTGGCGTCGCGCCCCTGACGGCCGCCCCACCGGTGCCGGCAGGAGGATCGTGGTGCGGAGCCGGGTCGCGCCCCGGGCGGGAGTGATCGTCCGCCCGACCTGGCGGGAGCCGAGCCGAAAAGCCCGCCGTGACACGGGCCCCTGCACGCGTGGCGTGCATGCCATGCACGCCATCGGATACCGGGCGGGACGGAAAGCTATAAAATACCGAATACTCCTCTCTGTCGCAACACGTCCCTCCCCGACCGATCACGGGTGTGAACCGCGCCCGCACCGGACCGGCGGGCTCCCGGCAAGGGTGCGACGAGGGCTGCGGCGGAACATTTCCGAAAAGTGTGGTTGCCGTGAGGTTTGCGCACCCGTTCACACCGGGCGGCTCCCGCTGCCGGGACTCTCAGGGGTCATCGCGGCGCGCTCGCACTGGTGGCCCGCCCGGCCTCATCCTCCGGCGGGCGCCGTCGCGATGGCGGCGCCGCCGGCTACGCTGCTGAGCCGGCCGCGCCTGACCGCGCCGCCGCTTTCCGGATGCGGCCGACCCCGGCTGATGGGGCAGTACCCCTGGCGGCGCCGGCAACCGACCCGCCCGGCCGGTCGAGGGTGTCCGTGCCGCCATGGGGTGATGGTCACCGAGCACCCCGGCGGCGAGCGGGGAGTGGAGTCGTTCGAGCGGCGCCTGCGGCAGGCGCTCGAACACACCGCCCGGCAGATGCGTGACGAGCATGCCAGCCTCGAGCGCACCCTCGAGGTGATCACCCGGGCCGCGGTCGAGCTGATTCCCGGGGTCGAGCACGCCGGCATCACCCTGGTCACCCGCGGTGCCCGTTTCGAGTCGCGGGCGGCGACCTCGGAGCTCGTTGGTCGTCCACACCGTGTGGCGGACCGGGTCGTAGGCCAACCCGTCGGGATATTTCCCGGTCGGCGCGGTGAACACGACGTCACCGGTGTCCTCGTCGAAGGCGACCAGCTGGTTGCGTCCGGTGGCGGTGGCATACACGCGGTGTTCGTCCGGTACGACGAGCACTCCGTGCACGTCGGGAACATCGGCGAGGGTGCGGACGACCTGGTGAGTGTGCACGTCGACCTCGATGATCTCACCGGCGCCCATGTGGGCGAGGAACAGCAGTCCGCGTCCGGCATCGAGGCTGGTGTAGTCGAACCGCACCGGTCCGCCGGTCAACTGCACCTGCGCGACCTGCCGCAGCGGCAAATCGCCCGTCTGCAGGGACTCGGAGGACGGGGTAGACGAGCATCCGCCGGCCAGGGCGACCATGAGCCCCGCCAGTGTCACGAGGTTTCGCTTGGGCCGCATCTCCACCTCCGGAGCCGATGCGCCCGTGGCTGCAACACTGCGCGTGCGCAGGTACCTCGACGGTGGCCCCGTGGGGTGGCACGAGCGGGAAGAGGTAGGGGCGCCGACCGCAGCGCCGACCGGACCGGGTACGGAGTCGACCGGATGAGAGCGGGGTCTATTCGTGCGGGGGCTCGCCGGTGACGACGTGGTCGGCGTGGTTCATTCCCTCGCGGACCAGGCGGGCGAGGTGACCGTCGCGGATGCGGTAGACGACGTGGCGGCCGTCCTTGCGGGTCTCGACCAGTCCGGTGAAGCGCAGCTTGGCCAGATGCTGGCTGACGGCGGTGCGGGAGGCCGCACACGCTTCGGTCAGGGCGGTGACGTCGGCCTCGCCCTGGGTGAGCAGCCACAGGATGTACAGGCGGGTGGGGTCGGCGAGCATCCGGAACGTGGACGTCGCCGCGTCGAGCCGCTGCGGATCGGGCGTGACCGGGTGGGTCAGGCTTGCCGGCTCGTGCGCCGAGTCGGGGACCGGCTTCATCGCTCACACCCTTTCTGCCGGCACCGCTTCGATCTGTCGGGGCTGCGTCGGCCAGACCCGCCCGGCAACCAGTCCTGCGAGTGTAGCGAGCACGGTGAGCAGGACCGCCGCGCTCGGCTGTCCTGCCGTGGCCCCGACCCAGCCGGCGATCGTGTAGGTGACGAAGAAACAGGCATGTGAGAGGGAGAACTGGGCGGTGAACACCGCGGCCCGATTCGCCGGCTCGGAGGCAGAGCGCAGCAGCCGGGCGGAGGGGGTGTTGATCAGGGAGGTGCCCGCACCCAACGCCAGCCAGATCACGGCGAGTGCGACCCATCCGATACTGCGGCCGGGATCGGCCACCAGCAGCGCCGCGGTGGCCGCCAGCCCGATCGGCACGAGGACGGCTCCGGTGAGCATCACCCGCCGGTCCGGGATCCGGTCGAGCATCCGCGGCAACGTGAGCGCCACCAGCATCGAACCTGCGCCGTAGAGGCCGAGCGCGACCGCGACCCCGGTGTTCGAATCGCCCAGGAGGTCGTGGACGTAGACGACGGTGTTGACCAGCACCAGGCCGGTCGCCGACGCGACCACCAGGTTCAGGGCGAGCAGTCCGCGCAGCGTCGGCCGGGCAGACATCACCCGGGAGCCGAGCGTGATCCGGTGCACCAGTGGCACCGAACGATCCGCCGGAGCGATCACCGGAAGCGCCGTGGCCACCACCAGCGACGCCGAGATCACGAACCCGACCATGGTGCCGAGGAACAGGTAGTTGTATGTCATCACTACCAGCAGCGCGGCCGCCAGGACCGGGCTCAGCAGCGATTCGAGATCGTAGGCCAGCCGCGAGAGTGACAATCCGCGGGTGTAGTCCTCCTCGTCGACCAGCACCGAGGGGATCACCGACTGGAATGCCGGGGTGAACGTCGCCGACGCCGACTGCAGCGCGAAGATCAGCACATAGATCTGCCACGGCTGATCCACGAACGGCAGCATCGGCGCGATGGCCGCCCGCACCACGTCCGCCCCCACCAACAGCGCCCGCCGCGGCACCCGATCGGTCACCGCCGAGATCACCGGTGCCACCAGCACGTAGGCGACCATCTTGAGGGCCAACGCCGTTCCCAGCACCACGCCGGCTCGTGCGCCGCCAGGTCGTACGCCAACAGTCCGAGCGCCACGGTCAGCAGGCCGGTGCCGACCAGGGCGACGACCTGCGCAGCGAACAGACGTCGGAACGTTCGGTTCCGCAGAATTTCGAGCACCCGAGGACCTCCTGCACCGTGGGGCTACCCACCCACCATAGCGCATATGTGCGCACTTAAGCACATGTAGGTGATCGGCCCTGCGGATCGATCACGCTCCCGGCAAAGGCGGGTCGCGTCCGCGATCGACCACCCCGGTGCCGTGGGAGCAGGAACAGGCACGACAGGCGCTGAACGCCCTACGGGACGGCACCGACATATTCGACGTCACCGTCGCCGGGATGGCCGACCAGGTGGGCTCGGCACTCGGGCTCGCAGCGACAACGGCGGTGGCCGCAGCCTACGGCGCTGACCGGCTCGGTGACCTGCCGGCGCTCACCGACGGCTTTTCCGCAGCATTCCTGGGCGCGGGCGCAATCGCAATCGCACTCCTCGGCGCAATCGCCGCGCTCGTCACGATGAAGGCCCCCGCGCGCGAGGACACCCTGCGCTTGGAGGAGCCCGCTTCCACCACCAACTGACCAGAAGCGTGCTCCGGCGCGCGACTCCTCGCCCGCCGGAGTACGCCGAAGATCTCGAAATGTGGACTTTCGGGGGTCGCGACAGTGCGGTATCCGTCGAACAGCAAGTGATCGAAGTGGTGCGCACGAAGGTCGGCCGTTCACCCTCGCTCTGACACCCGCCTCGGGCCAGGACTCGCATCCGGTACCGGCACCCACCCTCCAGTATATACGCCCCGGGGGTATACCTTGGATCTGTAGGTACCCCGGAGGGGTATAAATGAGGAGGAGACCATGACCGAGAACGAGTACCGGGTGACAGGGATGACCTGCAGCCACTGCGAGATGTCGATCCGCGAAGAAGTCGGCGAGATCGTCGGTATCGAGGACATTCGAGTCAGCGCGAAAACCGGCATACTGCTCGTCACCAGCCCCGGCGAAACCCTGCGTGTCAGCATGAGTTGAGTCCACTGGTTCACAGCAACCCCGCCTGCAGGGCGAGATACGGATCAACCCAACGATGACGATGTCCACCCCTACAGCGGTCGAGGACAATGACCGCATGGTCTCCACTCACCCCCGAGCCGACGGACCCCGCCGGCGCGTGTTCAGCCCCGCCGACAAGCTCTCCCACCTGGACGCGTACGAACAGGCCTGCGAGACGAACGAAGGCGGGGCATACCTGCGCCGTGAAGGCCTGTACTCGTCGCTGATCAGCGAGTGGCGCAAACAACGCGACGCCGGCGTGCTCGACGGCAAGCAACCCGGCACGAAGATCGGCAAACTCACCGCCGAGCAGGCCGAGATCGCCCGACTCAAGCAGGAGCTCGCCCGCGCAAACAAGAGACTGACCACCACCGAGGCCGCACTGGACATCATGGGAAAAGCTCACGCTCTCTTGGAATCTCTCTCCGAGAGAGCGGATTTCGACGACAAGCCGAACAAGCGCTGACCGTAGCGTGGACCGAGCTGGCCGAAGCTGGGGTGTCGACGAGGACGGCCAGCACGCTGACCGGTGTGGTGCGTTCGACCGCAGTCCGGCGGCGCACCGCAGCCTCCGCGCCGACACTCGACGTCGCCCACGGGCCCGCGACCGAGCCGGCGAACAAACTCACCGCCCTCGAGCGGCAGCAGATCCTCGATGTGCTCAATAGTGATCGGTTCGTCGATCAGGCTCCGCTCGAGGTGTATGCGCAACTGCTCGACGAGGGCATCTACCTGTGTTCGGTGTCCACGATGTACCGCGTGTTGCGCGAGAATGCGCAGGTCAGCGAGCGTCGCCGGCTCGCGAGGCATCCGGCGAGGACCTGCCCGGAGTTGGTCGCGACCGCGCCGCGGCAGGTGTACTCGTGGGACATCACGAAGCTTGCCGGGCCGGAGAAGGGCCGCTACTTCGATGCGTACGTGATGATCGACATCTACTCGCGGTACATCGTCGGAGTCCATGTTCACGCTCACGAATCGGGTCTGCTGGCGCGGGAGTTGATGGAGCAGATCTTCGCCGTACACGGGATTCCGCAGGTCGTGCACGCTGACCGTGGTACGTCGATGACCAGCAAGTCCGTCGCCACGTTGCTGGCTGATCTCGAGGTCACCCGTTCGCATTCGCGGCCGCGGGTCTCGAACGACAACCCGTACTCCGAATCGATGTTCAAAACCCTCAAGTACGGGCATCGTTTCCCCGAACGGTTCGGATCCCTCAGTCAAGCAAGGGAATTCATGATCGAGTTCACCGACTGGTACAACCACGAGCACCGCCACACCGGAATCGGGTTGCACACGCCCGCCGACGTCCACTTCGGCCTGGCCGCCGGCAAGTCCGCAGAACGCCGGCGGGTACTCGATACCGCCCGCGCCCAGCATCCACACCGCTTCGGCACCGCGGCGGCGCCGAAGATCCTCGACCTACCCGACACCGTCTACATCAACCGGCCAGCCGACCATCCCGAGACCACAGTGGAGGACGAAACGGCAGCCGCCTGACACCCACTGGACTCAAACTGCTTGACACATTCCGTCCTCGGCGGTTCAGCGGGACAGATCGGTTCCCTTCGGGAAGTACTGGCGCAACAGACCATTCGCGTTCTCGTTCGTCGGCCGTTGCCAGGGTGAGTGCGGGTCGGCGAAGAACACTCTCGTGCCGGTATCGAGGGCGAACTGGGCATGACCGGACAGTTCCTTCCCCCGGTCCCAGGTCAGGGTCTTGCGGAGCTGTTCGGAAAGGGTGGTCATCGAGGTCGTCAGCGCGGCGTTCAAGGCCGAGTTGATCTTCCTCGACGGTCCCTGGGCCGCCGGGAGGACGTCGAAGCGGCCACCGCGCAATGGGCGCATTGGTTCAATACCGAACGGGTCCACGGCATGCTCGACTATCGCACTCCGGCCGAGATCGAGGCCGCCTACTACGCGCAAACGCCGGCCGCCTCCGCGGCCTGAGAATTGAACACACGCTCAGCCTCAACAAAACTCGGGACTTGACACCCACTGATATCGCCCCTGACTGCCCGTCAGAGGCGGTTCCGGGTGCCGATGCCACGGACCGGGCACGGCGAGGCCAGGATGGATGAAGACGCAGATATCACTTGTCTTTTCGGTCGCGAGGACGGAATGCAGCTTCACCGGTGAGGGTTCTGATGACAGTTGCGAGGTCGGTATCGGTTAGACAATCTTGATCTTCTACCGGGTGAAAATGGTTGATCCGGTTCTCTCGTTCTGGGCGGGGCGAGCGGTTAGACACGTGTTCTCCTTCGTTTCCGAGCAGGGTTGCGTGGTCACCGCGCGAAAACTGGTGGCGGGTGCCTGTTCCTGCAGGCTGGGTGCGTACTGCCGTTATTCACGTTCAGGTTGGCGGGCAGGCGCGCTGCGCCTATCGGTGTCGATCCGCCAGGGGCCTATCCACCGGCATTGCGGCAGGAAGGAGTTTGAAGCCAACGCATGCAAGAGTGTTGAGATTTATATGTGTAGAGGTGTGATTGAATTGGTGCATGGGACACGGTATGCGGGTTCGTTCAGCGACCCCGGTGGTCGCTTTGGACCCGGCTGCGGCGGCAACAGTCGCGGAGACTTTGCAGGCATTGGCGTCACCGAATCGACTGTTGATGCTGGCCAGGTTGCGGCAAGGACCATGCGGAGTCACCGAGCTCGCCGAGGCTGTCGGTATGGAACAACCTGCGGTTTCTCACCAGCTCCGCCTGTTGCGAGCGCTGCGGTTGGTGATCGGCGAACGCAGTGGCCGTAGCGTGGTGTACAGCCTCTACGACTCGCATGTCGCGTCGTTGTTGGACGAAGCGGTATACCATATCGAACACCTCAGGCTCGGTGCACCGGAGTCCCACTTGCCATAAACGCCTACAGCGTCACCGCGTTACCTTCCGCGAGTTCAGTACTCACCGAGCCAAATTTGGAACCACCGTCATGACGTGCGGGCGTACCCCGTCGGCTCAGACCCGTCGGGGTACGCCCGCACTGCTGCTGGATGGAAACGCTGGGAATGTCAGTCGATGATGGCCATCGATTCCATGCGCTCGCGGATCTCATCTTCGCTGATCAGCCCCGAATCGACCACGCTGGCCTCGAGCGCCTTTGTCCAGCTCTCGTAGTATGCCTCGCAACCGTTGGCCTCAGCGATCGAGTGAATGAGACGCTGCCGGAAGAACTCCCATTCGTACGACTTCTGATCCGAAAGCGCGATGGCGACCCCGAATGCCGTTGCTTCCCAAGGCTCGGTGAATACAAGCTCGCCATTGTCGCGGGGCGGTGCGGCGGTCCCAGTCGCCGGGAGCCGATCAGTGAGTGTGTCTTCACTCATACGATCACTTCCTGCGGTGTGAGCGCATTACTGACACCGATCATCGAGTCCCGACTCACCAGCTTCGCCAGCTCGTCCTCGGACCAACCGTCGGTGCCGGCCGGCCGTTCCGGGATGACGATGTAGCGGATTTCGGAGCTGCTGTCCCAAACCCTGACCTCCACCTCATCGGGGATGTCGAACCCGAAATCGCGCTTGAGTACTCCACGAGGGTCTGCTACCACTCGGGACCGGTACTCCATGCTCTTGTACCAGGCGGGCGGGAGGCCAAGCACCGGCCACGGATAGCACGAACACAGAGTGCACACCACTACGTGATGTGTTTGGGAGTCGTTGAAGACGGCCGAGATCTGGTGTGCCTGCTCGCCGGCATAGCCCAATGACGCCATCGCGGCCGTCGCGTCTTCTTCGAGCCACTTGCGGTACTCAGGGTCCACCCAGGACTTGGCCACGACCTTGGCACCGCCCATCGGGCCGATCTCGTTCTCGTAGTACGAAACGACTCGGTCGACCGCGGCGGGCGTGATGAGCCCTCGCTCGTACAGCAAGGTTTCGATTGCCTTGGTACGTGCCTCGTACTCCGTGTACTTATTGACGTGCTCGCTCACTATCGTATTCCTTTCACGCAGAGATCAGGTACGGTTCCCAGAGATCGACGCACACTACGTCTTTCCCGTTTCCGTCGTCGCCCCACAGTTCCTGGGCGGAAAACGCGACCGTGTAGAGCGGGCGGGGATCGTCGCCGAGGCCGGCGGAGCTGCTCTCGGGATAGATCTGGCACCCGTGGGAGGTGACGATTTCCCCGATTCTGTTCCGCACATATTTCGGGCACCGTGTGTGTCCCAGCGGGTTCATGTTCTTCACTTTGACCTTGTCACCCAGGGAGAAACTCGGCTCCGCTCCTGGAAGCACTAGGGAGTGGGGCTCGTGAAGCCTCTCGATCGCCTTCTCGATCTCGGCCGGATCGAACTTCCGCGACGGGTTCCTGTCCGTGTACCGACCCTCGAGGATCTCCTGCACGCGGTGCTTTCGCTCTTCTTCGGTGATGATCTTGTCGGCGACGAGGATACGTTCCGCCGCACTCAGCCAGTGGGTGTAGTACGAGTTGCGAATCTCGTTGACGTAGTTTTCGTTCCCCATCGACTCCCGGAAGAACCGCGACTTGTCCCACCACGACATGCCCTTGAGATGCATCCAGGTCAGAATCGACAGGGTTCGACCCTCCCACTCGTAGTGGAAGAAGGGCTCGTCCTTCTGATAGGGGACCGGTCCGTATCCGGTCATGCCGCCTGTGTCGTGGATACCATCCATTTCCTCATTCCTTTCATCGGAGCTGGGCTCAAAGAGGGTCCAGCTGGCTTCTACTCGTAGGGAGAAGGTGTCAAATGTTCCGGCAACGGAATGGCGATATCAGTTGGCTTGAATGAATCCTTCACAGCACAACAATCATTGAACGGCGTCACAATGTGTCCGGATTGACTGTACCGGCCGGTTCTCGTTCGAAAAGAGAAGGGGCGCATGGATACCATCCCTGCGTTCGGGCGCTCTCCCGCACACTACGGGGACGTGATTCGGTTCTGGAAGTAACAAGATTGAATCGCTTGCGCTGAATCTTGAGGCGTTGCCAGGACACGCATCGGTCCGGGAGGCTAAGTTCCCTCCGGGTGTCTGCGTCTCCGATCTCTCGGCTCCCACCCTTCGATGTTCGAGCTGCAGACTTCGCCTGCCGCCCTACGTGACAATTTTTACTTCACATCGGAACGGATGTCAATGTGTAGATGTGTTAATCCTGCGCATCCCAAAACAGGATGAAGACTCCGGCGATCGCATGATGCCTATGGTTGGCTCCGCATGCTCGTAGCAACCGTGGTCGTCCAACGGCGGCGGCAGGGGATCAGCATTGTCAGACGTCGTAGTGTTGCCGCGGTCGCAGTCCGGGCCGATGCGCAGAGCACGAAGAAGGGTGCGCTCGGTGACGTGCGGCACCGACCTCGACAAGTGGTCCGCGACGAGCGCCCTCGCAGGCGTTGGCGCCGAGTCAAAGCCCCTAGGAGGGGAGGGAACCGCCACGACTGTTGGCTGTCACGGCTGGGCTGCGGATTTCCGGGACAGGACGCCGGCGGCCTTCGTCTCAGGTGCTCGACTGCCGCTAGGTGTTCGTGACCGCGGCTGCCTTCCGGCCGAGGATGCGTAGGTCCCGCCGTGGGCGACGTCCGCCATGGCGATCCGCGCCAACTGAAGAGCCGTGAGGGCCGCTCGGGCGTTCACAGCAGTTGCCAGAGACGGCAGGCAGGGACGACGCCGGTTCCGGTCTTCGGCGTAGGCGGGAGGAGGGGTGGGTGGGTTGCACATCCGACTAGCGCCCAGGCATCGTCCACTCACGTGTAGGATCGACTCCAAGTACTTCCACTTGAAATAATTTGTTCAGTGGATATCCTCTTGATGAGGAGGTAAGATCAACTGCGCGTGGACGGGGAGGGACAGGAATGATCGAGTCGGAAGCGGTGGCTGAATCCGGAAATGTCGTTCGATCACCTTTGGTCGGAGGCGCCCTGGAAGCCGTGAGCCGGTCCCTGAGTCGTAAAATCCATAACGTGGTCGATCAAGAGAAGTTGACCGCGGACCAGTGGTACGTATTGGACATCATCGTCCGCAACGATGGTATCGCGATGACCGAGATCGCTCGATTCCTGGGCTCACCTGCGCCGACAACGACGAAGCATGTGGATCGCCTGGTCACCACGGCGCTGGCGTTCCGCCTTCCTGATCACGCCGATCGCAGGAAAGTACTGGTCCATGCTTCGAAGCGCGGCGGTTCTGCTCACAGTCGGTTGCTCCCACTCGTGCAGCAGGTCGAGGACGAGTTCATGGATGAACTCGCGATTCCCGATCGGCAGGTCCTGCGCACGGTATTGGAAACGTGGTTCGAGTAACGCACTTTCATCTGTGTGCCTCGACATCGCTCGAAACGCATCAACGCAACTCACACATGGGAAACCTGCGCTAAAATGTCGAACTCTACTCCGTCAGCCCGCGCGATGTACATGTCCTGAGCGAGATGGCGACCGTCGAAGCGGACATGGCCTCTAGGGCTGTCGTAGTCGAGGGTACGGTCTGCGTGATAGCTCAGAGACATCGGGTCGAGATCGCCGGCCCGGTCTGCAAGAGTGGCCAACAGTCGAATGCCCTCGTAGCACGACTCTCCAGGCGAAGTGATCGGCGGGGCGGTCGGGCCGAAGTGCTTGATGTACCTGGATTCGAAATCCATGCTGTGCCCGGTGACCAGGCACTCGAAGAACCCCGACACCGAGTAGAGTCCGTGCGCGGCGTGTGCGCCGCTTGCCAACAGCATGTTCTCGTCCATCAGCGGACTGAGTCTGACGATGTCGCGGTGCAGCCCTTTCCGTGAAAAAGACCGGTTGAACTGTACTGCGTCCTGGCCGAGGAGGAGGACGAGAACGCCATCGGCCCCGACATCTCAATTGCCTCGAGCGTTGAAGTGAAGTCGGATGTGCCTAGTGACAAGAACTCGCACGACGCCAGTCGAACGTCGCTGCGGCCTCGACTCGGTCGCTGGTTCGACGCCAGGAATTCGCGAATGACCGAGACAGTCTTTCGAGGCCAAACGTAGTCACTGCCAATGACATACCACTTACGCACGCCGATCTCAGTCATCCATTCCAGGGCAGGAAGAATCTGATTCGTCGGTACCTCTCCCGTCATGAACACGCCGTCGGAGTTCTCGCCGCCCTCGTAGACTGCGGTGTAGACATACGGAATACGTCCGCCGATGGCGCTCACGATGCGTCGACGAACAGCAGACGTGTGCCACCCGACTACGGCGTCCAATTCCCGACGTTTCGTCTGGTCGGCGATGCATGCTGCTACGGCGGACGGGTCCGCGCCCCCGTCAACGAAGACCGGCGTAACCTCTCGGCCCAGGATTCCGCCGCCCGCGTTGAGCTCATCGATGGCGTACTCGGCGCTCGCCTGGCATGACGGACCGAAAATGCCGGACGGTCCACTCTGAGGTAGCACCAAGCCCAGGTTCAGTCGGCCAAGGGGCACAGCGGTCTCCTTGCGGGGATCTAGGCAACATGCTCCCTGGAGTATGAACCCGTTCACATTGCTCTGTCCATGACCGGGTGTTTCGCGACGGTTAACGTGTGCGCGATCGACGGCCTCAACCAAGTCATGGAGGGGGAGAACCGCACATTCGTGTCGTTCGAAACGGCGGACCGATCGGCCGCACGGTCCCAACCTGCTGTGAAGCCTGGGATCTCTTGAGCGAGCGGTCGGGCGAGTGTGTCGAAGCCGTAGATCGTGCAGGTGCGCGCCGGATAGGGGCCAAAGAGGGCCTCGCCCCAGGGCCGGCGGGTCACGTCGTTATCGGTCTCACGGGGAATCGACGTTCACGGGCATTCCCGTCGGCCAGTGACTCTGCGCTCGGTAACGTAGCCGCACGTGAAGCCTGGAGACACCTAGTGCCGCATCACGCAACGTTTGCCCTGTCGATGATCTCGCGCAGCCGCCGATCCTCGGCGTGCTTGTTCCGCCAGATGATGTAGCGCCGAATCATCGACGACTGCTCCCGATGACTACCGTGATCGGTGCCGTCGAGCGCGAAATACCGCAACGCGGTGAACTGCGCCTCGATGCGGTTCAACCACGAACTGTTCGTCGGGGTGTACGCGAACTCGACGTTGTTCGCCCGGGCCCACTCGGCGACCCGCCGGCACTTGCGCGTGGTCAGATGGGGTGAGAAGTTGTCGCACACGATCGCGAGCCGGACCTCGGCCGGGTACAGGCCGCGCAGATACCGGCAGAACTCGAGGAACTTCGTGCGGTTCTTCGTCGTCTTGACGTGCCCGTACAGCCTGTCCTTGCCCAGGTCGTACGCGGCGAACAAATGACGCACTCCGTGCGGTCGGGTGTAGGTCGCCCGCCGCCGACGGCGCGGCTCGCGGTCCGGGTCCTTGTGCTTGCCGCCACGCTCGGCCCACTGCCGGCCCGGATGTGGCTGCAAGTTCAAGGGCCCGAACTCGTCGAGGCAGAAGATCGCCTGTGGCTCATCGGGATCGGGCACGACCTCGCCATCAGCGATGGCGTACAGGTGCTCGACGCGAGCCTTCTTGGCCGCGTAGTCCGGGTCCTTGGACCGTTTCCACGTCTTCACTTTTGAAACGAGACACCCTCCTCTCGGAGCAGCACGCGCAGACCCTCGTGGCTGATGTCGTCGACCCCCTCGGCGACCAGGAACTCGGCGAGTTTGGTCAGGCTCCAGGTCGAGAACGGCAGATCGTGCTCGACGGGGGTGGACTTGGCGATCTTCTTGATCTCGCGGCGTTCGGGCAGGGTGAACTTCTTCGGTCGGCCGCCGGCGTATTTCGGGTAGAGCGAGTCGAATCCGTCGGTGTTGAAGTTGTGGATCACGTCGCGAACCCGGTCGGCGCTGGTGAAGCTGACTTCGGCGATCCTAGGTACCGGCATGCCTTGGGCGGAGAGCAGGATCATCTGGGCGCGACGCCAGGTCACCACCGATCCGGTGCCGCGGCGGATGATCCGGACCAGCCGTTTACCTTCGTCGTCGTCGAGTTCTCGCACTCGTACTCGTTCTGCCACCTATCCAGGCTGACCGACGCCGTGGTCAACACACCGCAACCGGGCGGCGTGTCGACCCCAACAGGGCAAAGGTTCACGGGCGCGGCACTAGGGCTTGGGAAATTCCGCCGGAGGTGCACCAGCTGGGCAACCACAGCACGATTCTCCGTGTCCGTGCCAAACCCACATTCAGTCAGCTGGTCGTACGGGTTCATCTCTCTGAAAATTGCGTTCTGTAACTAATGTTCGCTGTGCACGCCTTCGGGCCTGGGACCCATGTCGGGCTACCGTCGGGGGAGGACTCGCACGACCCTGCCTGTTCGGCGCGTTACAAGAATCTTACGAAAATCTACTTCACAATGACAGTATCTGGTCTACCCTGAGAGCACACAACCTCACAGCCGTGCGTGTACCACCGGCGACGGACGGGCGAGTCGGCTCCGTACGGCGGTCTGTCTCAAGGGATGTGCAGGTATGAACTACGAGCCGCCTACGTGGCGGTGGCACGAACCGAGGCATGGGAAGGGGTTTGCCACTGATGCACGATCGACGCCGACGCAGGAACAGCCCCACACCGAGCAGCGGCGGTCATAGATTCGCAAGGTTGTAGACGTTCAATCGGACAGTCCACGTTTAGCGCCGTTCGCCCCCTGGTCGGCCTCTTGGGAGCGCGAGTTCTCAGATTCCGCTGGAAAGGAGCTTGCCAGTATGCATATCGCAGAAGGATTCTTACCGCCACTTCAAGCGGCGGCCTGGACGGTGGCGGCCGCGCCCTTCGTTGTTCATGGCGCGACCGCGGTGGTGCGCCAGGTACGTGAACGACCTGAGACGCGACTGCTATTGGGCGCTGCAGGAGCATTCACATTCGTACTATCGGCGATCAAACTGCCGTCGGTGACAGGTACCTCGAGTCATCCAACCGGGACCGGTCTCGGAGCAGTGCTGTTCCGCCCTCCGGTGATGGCTTTTCTGGGGACCGTAGTCCTTCTCTTTCAGGCACTTCTTCTAGCGCATGGTGGCCTTACAACCCTCGGAGCTAATGCCTTCTCCATGGCGATCGTCGGTCCATGGGTGGGGTACGCCGCCTGGCGAGGGCTACGATTACTCAACGCGCCAGTAGCTGTGGGCATATTCGCCGCGATGTTCTGCGCCGATCTCGCCACCTATTGCACGACCTCGGTCCAGTTGGCAGTAGCATTCCCCGATGCGACAAGCGGGATCCTGGGCTCGCTGGTGAAGTTCCTCTCGGTATTCGCGATCACGCAGATTCCGCTCGCTGTCATCGAGGGACTGCTCGGAGTTCTGGTATTCCGCACGCTGCGCCACATCGCCGGTCCGGAGCTTGCAAGCCTGAGAGTGCTGACACGTCGTGCCCGGCGCGGAGCAGAGGCCCGGACGGAGGATAGCTATGTCGCGTCATAAGTCTGCACTCACGAGCGCATCATTGGTAATCGCGATCGCTGTAATATTCTACGCATCGATATGGATGAACCGGGATCAAGCAGCGGACTCGAGCTTCGTCGGCAGCGACACAGCCGCTACGGAGTACATCGAAGAAAACAACCCCGAATACCGTCCCTGGTTCGCACCGGTCTTCACACCGACATCAGGAGAGATCGAATCGGGTCTCTTTGCATTGCAGGCCGCGCTCGGTGCAGGAGTGTTTGGATTCGCTCTGGGCGCACTTTGGCAGCGGCGACGAGCCGAGTCAGGATCGCGTTCGACGACGCCGGTCCCGGCGGCCGCCGCAGAGCCTGAAGATTGACATGGGACGGGGGTGTCCCCGCCGAAGGGAGCGCAATGGCCTCGAGTGCAGCAGGAATCGACACTGTCGCATGGCGAAGTCCCTGGCGGCAAAAATCGGTAGCGGAGAAGGCAGCGCTCTACGGCGGTGTCACGGTTCTGGCGTTGACGTTGCCGCCCTGGCCGACGATCCCGCTGCTGCTGTCGGTATGCCTAATAACCTCCAAACCGGCTGGTATCCGATTAGGGCATATGCTCCGCT